>JBNMGX010000298.1:0-2901 GCA_050872465.1 Hallerella sp. | reverse complement strand
GTTTCCGAAAGAATTTCGGATAAGTTAACCGTTACGGCGGCTCGTGCGGAACGCCGGTGGATGGAACTTTTGGGCGGCGGCTGTCGGGTGCCGATGGGTGCGGTTCTTGAACCCGAAGACGAGGAATTTCTGTTCACCGCTTTTCTTGCCGATGCGGAAAACGGAAAATCCTTGCGGTTGTCGAAGCGTTTTACGCAAGAGGATTTGCTAGGAGAAGCTTTGGAAACTTTTGCCCGGAGCTTCGCCGAGGAATGCCGTCTCCAAAAAATTCCGCTGCCTTCGGAAACATTCGGTACGGAAGCGATTGCCTCGTTCTGGAACCGGGAACACTGATGCTCGTTATCGATACGAGGATAACACCGCCTACCGCTGCGGCAATTCTCGCGGAAAAATCCAATGGCAACGAGCTTTTTCATCTGCCCGCCTTGGCGTATCGCGCTACCGGAATTTCAGTGAATTTGTCGGGTTGCGATGCGGCTTTTGTCGGAAGTCCGCGTGCGGCCCGATTGACAAAAAATGTCTTGGAAAATTTTGATGGTCCTGTTTTTGCCGCAGGAGAGAAAACGGCGGTGCGCCTTTTGGAATTAGGAATCTCTGTCGCAGATGCCGGTTCTGGAAATGGAATCGAGGAAGATTTTGAAAAATTCCTGAAGAAAAGAAGGTGTGAAAATTTTGCCTGGATTTCCGCTGCGGAAACGGCTGCAAATCTGGATTTCTTGGCGTCTCGTTTTGAAATATCCATCCGACATTTTCCCGTCTATGAAACGTTTCCCGCACCTATCGATGAAAAAGTTTTGAAGAATTTAGAGCATCCCGTTGCCTGGAACTTTTATTCGGGAAAAGGCGTGCAAGCTTTAATCCGTTTTGTACAAAGTAACGATGTGGTTAATTTGTTTGGAGCAAGTGCGAAAAGGGAATTTGAAAATTCAGGACTTTGCCTAGGATCTGGCTTTTAGGGATATATCCGCTGTTCCGGGAATCTTCGCAGCGGTTGCCTTTTAGACAAATGAGATAAAAGGCGTTTTCGGGAGATTTAAAACCGGAAACTTCGGAGGAATCGGCAACCGTGAAAAGCTTTCGTTCAAAATGGACGCTTTTGGCTCCGGGATCTTCGCGATTGATTTGCAGAGAAATTAAAAAATATTCCTGCCAATGCAGCCCATGAACTTCCCGGACGCTGACCGGTCTTCCGAAGAGGTGCGCACTGCCGACACGGGAAATCGGAAGCGAGTCCTTTCCGCGGAAAAGTTTCGTTTGTACATAATAATGGCTGAAGCCGAACTCCTTGCGCAAAAAATTGGACGCATAATCGAACGAGATGTCGTTCAGGTCGGCAAAAACAATGGAATCGTCTTTTCGGGGAATGTAGAATTCGCGCGGAGCGAGTATTTCCGATTCGTCTTCCCAGAAGTAATCGGCGTCTTTGGTCTGGATTTTTCCATCGGGGAAGACTTTTACCGAATCTCCCGGAAGTCCGAATGCCGCTCGAAGAGCAGAGCCTTTGCCGGGAAAATCCGTGAGAACGATGTCCCCGCGATTTAATTTATCTGTACAAAAGGAAAGCTTGCACAGCCAGACGACTTTCCCTGCGGGAATCTGCGGTTCCAGGGAATTTTCGACAACGCGTATCGGTTCTAACGCATAGAAGCGCACGAGCAGGCTCAAAACGAAAATGCCGACAAGAACAATCCCAAGGAGGAGATTCCATTCGCGGGAACTCGCCCGGAGAAGCTTCCGGTTGCGCGACCGTAGGGACACCGCTAATCCTTGCCGTCGGAAGGCTTTCCCGCATCGGAAAGGGACAGAACAGCGAGGAACGCTTTTTGCGGAACTTCGACTGTCCCGATGCTCTTCATGCGCTTCTTTCCCTCTTTCTGTTTTTCGAGCAGCTTGCGTTTGCGGGTGATGTCGCCTCCGTAACATTTGGCGAGAACGTCTTTTCGGACCGCCTTGACCGTGCTGCGGCTGATAATCTTTCCGCCGATAGCGCCTTGGATGGCGACGTCGAATTGTTGCCGCGGGATAAGATCCTTGAGACGCACGCAGATAGCGTTTGCGTATTGGGCGGACTTTTCCCTGTGGATGATGACGGAGAAGGCATCGACCGGTTCGCCGTTCAGGAGAATGTCCAGCTTGACCAGGTTGTTCGGGCGGTAGCCCGCCGGCGTGTAGTCCAATCCGCCGTAACCGCGGCTGATGGATTTCAGCCTGTCGTAAAAGTCGAACATGATTTCGGCGAGCGGCAGATCATATTTGAGGATGACTTTCGTCTCGTCGATGTATTCCATGTTTTCGAATTCGCCGCGCTTTTCTTCGCAGAGTTTCATCAACCCGCCGACAAAATCCTTTGGCGTGAAGATTTGCGCCTTGACGTATGGTTCCTCGATGCGTTCGTAGCGGGATGCGTCCGGGAGCTTGGACGGGCTTGAAACCTTTACCATTTCGCCGCCGGTCAGATAGACGTGGTATTCTACGTTCGGGACGGTCGTGATGATGTTTACGCCAAACTCGCGGTCGAGGCGTTCCTGCACGATTTCCATGTGCAGAAGCCCGAGGAATCCCGTCCGGAATCCGAAGCCCAGGGCGTCCGAGGTTTCCGGTTCCCACTGGAGCGCGGAATCGTTCAGCTTGAGCTTTTCGAGCGCTTCGCGCAGGTTCTTGTAATCTTCCGGGTCTATCGGGTAGATTCCCGAGTAGATCATCGGCTGGATTTCCTTGTAGCCGGGGAGCGGTTCCTCTGCCGGGTCTTCGGCGTCGGTAATCGTGTCGCCGATTTTTACGTCGCTGATGGTCTTGACGTTTGCGAGGACGTAGCCGACCATGCCGACGGAAAGTTCCTTGCGCGGATTGCGCTTCATGGAGAACGTTCCGACTTCCGTGACCGTATAGACGGCTCCGGTC
>JBNMGX010000297.1:0-2904 GCA_050872465.1 Hallerella sp. | reverse complement strand
GGCGCGACTAGCTTCTCAATCCCGATTACATCAAGCATCTGGAACGTCAGGAAAAGCACCGCTACGAAATGGACCATCTGCTTGTGGGCAAGGTTCCCGAAAAAGGAAACATCACACAGCTTTTGAAGGACCGCGGACGTCTCCAGTTCGCCCTTATTCAGGTGGATTCCGTCGTCACGGAAGGTTTCCGCAATCTCGACCGCCGCAAGTGCCTCGCCTACACGGTCTATCTAAAGGAGAAGGAGAGCTTCCCCTATTACATCTGGGAACAGCACGTAAACAGCAAAATCGGCACGGAAAAATTCCAGGCTTACCGGACGGGTCTTAAGGCGGAATACGAGACCGCCTACTGGGTAACGCTCGATCCCGAAACGGGCATCCCATGCCAGGAGCGCGAAGTCAAGGTCGGAACGCATACGATGGTAAACCCTAAGACGGGCGATACGGCAACGTTCAAGAGCAACACGACGCTCGAACGTCTCTACACGGTCGTCCGGGATTCTTCGGACGCGAAATGATGCGCTTCGGATGGATTTCGTTTGCGCTTCTGGGCGTCCTGCTTGTGTCTTGCGGCGGAACAAAGTCCGCTCAGCAGACGATGGCGGAAGACCGAGACTACATGTATCGGGAGGCTTACGGCGCATACATCAAGGCCGAGGAACGCTACTTGAACCTGCTCTTCAATATCGAACGGATGCCCGAAGAGGATGAACTTTGGATAATGAAACGCGACCAGATGAAGGAACTCGAACAGCTTCGAGCCTTGATGCTCCAGGCTCGCTCGGAACTCGACGAGTCGCTCCAGGATTGGGAACGCTACCTTGCCGAACTCCAGAAGGAAACGGCGGAGGCTAAGGCGGTTTCCCGGGCGAGATTTCGCACGGCAAATGACGAGAGGACTTCTCCGGGACATCTGCTCCCGGGTGAATTTGTGAAAGATTCCGTTCGTAAGGCGATGCAGAGGTAACGGTGATCGGCGTCTTTGATTCCGGGTTTGGCGGCCTTTCGATTTTGCGCGAACTGCGCCGCGCACTTCCTGATTACGATTTTCTTTATCTCGGGGACAATGCTCGCGCCCCATATGGTTCCCGCACCTTCGACACGATTTACCGCTACACGCTCGAAGCGGTCTGCGTGCTCTTTGACAGGGGTTGCCCGCTCGTCATTCTCGCCTGCAACACGGCCAGCGCCAGGGCGCTTCGCTCGATCCAGCAGCGCGACCTGCCAACCCTCGCCCCGCAGAACCGCGTCCTGGGCATTATCCGTCCCACGGCGGAGGAAGCGGGAAACTTCTCGAAGAACGGGCATCTCGGAATTTTAGGAACCGCTGGAACGGTGGAGTCGAACAGCTATCCCATCGAAATCGGGCACTTCTTCCCGAAACTCAAGGTGACGCAGGAGGCTTGTCCGCTGTGGGCGACTCTTGTCGAAAACGGTGAAATCGACAGCGAGGGAACGCGTTTTTTTGTGAAAAGGGATATCGATCGGCTGCTTGCGAAGGATCCGCAGATCGATGCGATTCTTTTGGCGTGTACGCACTATCCGCTGCTTTTGCCGGTCATCGAACAGGTCGTTCCGCCGCAGATCCGGGTCGTTTCGCAAGGATCGATCGTCGCTCAAAAGACAGTGGACTACCTGAAGCGGCATCCCGAAATGGAAAAAAGGCTGACTCGCGGGGGAAGTTTGTCCTTTTTGACGACCGACACCCCTGAATTTTTCCGCAAAGGGGCAAGTTTTTTCGGCGTGGATAAGGTTTCTGCAAAAAGTTTGACTTTTTAAGGTATAATTTTATATCTTGCAGGAGGAAAACGAACCATCTCTGGTCCGCTTTTGATTCTTTTACTCTGAGGAAAAGGACGTATTATGCCGCAAATACAGATTAATTTAACCGGTTGGCAAGGCTTCCGTGGCAAGAACACGGGTAGCCTTCTCTATGTCGAGACCAGCCGAATGTCCGTTGTCCCGGTCCGTGACCAGCTGAACGAAAACGAAAAAGGTTCCTTTTCGGAACCGAACTACGAAACATCCACATACGGATTTGTTTCCTGCTGCAATGTCAAGGCCATCAATAAAATTGTCAAGACGAACAAGAGCCGCTACATCTTATTTGGAACGCGCTACGAAGGCGGGGATGCGGATTACAAGGACAAGTATCTGATTATGGGATACATGAAAATCGAACAGACGAAGGATGTTCGCTCGCGCCATATCCAGTCCTATATGGCGACACAGGGAGCCGTGGAACCGGAATGCATGCTTCTCGAAGAGGACATCGCCGTCCACGGACCGATGCATTTTGTCTCTCTGCAGGATTCCTATGTGCTAACCGATGACCGCTTGAAGGAATGGGGCTACAAGGGTCATGTGGGCCGTCAGCTCAAGACGGTTTTCAACGAGGAGCATACGAAGGAAATCTTGACCCACCTGGATTCCCGTGACGATAAAATCGATGAATACATTGCGACGGTTGACGAGTTCAAGAAGGCTCTTGCTGCCCAGCAGGCCGCTGCGGAAACCGCCGGGGAATCTACTCCGGAAGAACCTGAAAATTGAAAAAGTCGGATTGTCTAAAGTTCGGATAGAACTTGGATGGATAGGCCCGGTGCAATACCGGGTTTTTTTATGCGGATTTTCATCGTCAAGTAAATCCAATTTGGATGCCCGCTTTAATATGTTGGGACGGAAATTTCGGGGTCGTAGCCTATCAAGCCAAGACAGTGATACTCTTTTTCAGGCATCCTTTTGACAATTAAACCCAAACGCCCTACCAAAAATCCTTTTCGTTTGCGATTGCGGAATCCAGCTTGTCTATCGGAAACTTGAGGAGGTTTTTCCAGTTTGCCACATAGAGAGTGTCTCCGACGACATCCATAGAATAGGTCGTCCCGCCGCCATCTAGGCAAT
>JBNMGX010000296.1:0-2925 GCA_050872465.1 Hallerella sp. | reverse complement strand
GCTTGGTGGCTATGGCGGTATCACTTTTTCTGATCCGAATAGAAGCTATAAAGAACTGCTAAATCTTTTTTTGCCCGAAGCGGTGCAGACTCCTTTAATGAACTTTTATACGCATTCTTTTGAAAGTGATGGTTCGTTGAATGCAAGGTATGTGAATTCGATAACTGGACTGACGATTGGCTTTGTCGGTGGGATCGCCGTTCAAGATGTAGGAACAACTTTGGTTCCAGAATATTCAAGCCTTGCTACTTCTACAGAAGCTTTTAACGATGGATTTTCGGATGTGAAACGGGGAATGTTTAATGCTTCGCCCAATGCGGAAAATGTTGAAATTTCCAAAAAAATAGCGCGGGGAATTGCTACTGGTGCTGGGGTTGTTTCTGGGGTTGAGGCGGCGAATTTTATCCCTATTCCCATAGCTGCTGTGACCGCAAAGGTTGCCGTAGCCTTGGCAGGAGCAGCTGTATATGCAGCAGATTTAGCGGATGTTGTTGTTGAGGGAATAAAGGATGTTGAGTCTTCGCATGAAAACGCAAAAACTCGTAGACTGCTTGATACTTTATATTCTGGGAATTTTTCATATATGAAAGTTGGGGGTGATGTTATTTCCGGCAGGGTTCGCATGATGGAAGATTTTCTCTATGAGCGTCCTTTCGTGAATTTAGCGCTTTCTGTATCGGATTCCAGTTTTCGAAGGATTGATTCGGGTTGCTTTTATAAGGCCGATAGTTCTAAAAAGGAACTGCTTTGCGAAGTGGGGCTCTATGGTGCTAACGGCGAGGTTGTCGCTTTGAACGGGAAGAAAAATTTCTTGGCGTTCAGGACGGGCGAAATGCGTTTCCGTTCGGAATCCGACTGGTCGAAGATGGGGGTGAAGGTGGACCGGTGGGAGCGCGTGGACGGTCTCTCGCCCGAAGGAAATCTTGCCCCGAACTCCGTCCCTGTCCGGCACGTGGAGCGCTACGAGGTTCCCGCGATTACGGTGGACGACTGGATCGAGAAGTATTCGTTCGTGGTTGACGACCTGATGCCTCACAGGCTGCGGCAGATCCGCATGAACTTCAACTACCAGGAGGAAATCGCTTGGGAGTGCGACGTGTCGAAGTCCCCGGATGCGGACGACGCGTGTGCGGTATATAAACGGACCTCCGGCGGTGAGTGGACTGAACTGAGAAAAGAAAAGCACCCCGTCCGAAAGAACGGGGCTTTCGATTTTAAACCGCGGGATTACGGCTACGACAACCTGCTCTCGCTCCAGAAGGACAACCAGAACACGGTCACGGTCTCGACGGTGAACAAGATCGGGCTTTCGAACGCGCAAAGGTTCTACTACCTGTTCAAGGCGACGGACGATTTGCTTGTACCTGTATGGCCTAAGCGGGATGTGGTTGTGACCGAGATTTCCGGTTTTGAAGCTTACGCCAGTGTCCTGGATTATCAAGGGTTCTCCGTGGAGGGGATGCGGGATTCCGTATGGTATGTTGTGGGGGATACAAGAAAAACTTTTGGCGACTTACAGGATATGGACTTTTTGCGGAACGAAGGAAGCGGGAATGTCTATGGTTCCAGAATATCCCAAGGCGGCCTTTCCGAAGGGGAATACCACTGGGTGTTCAATGCCGTTACCCGCAATTCCGCCGGAGAAAGCAATGACAGCAACGATGTCTATGACGTCCCCTTCCGGGTCGATGCGACGCCTCCGAATTTTGAACTTTCGGTTGACGAGCTATGCATGAACCCGGACAGCGCGGCGTTCGTCGCGCGCTTCTCGTGGGGCGATTCCGCGAGCGTCCCGGACATCCGCGCGATGCGGTGGCAATTGGAGAAAGGTAACGGCAACGATTTCTCTCTTGTGACGGCGATTCCCTCGTTATATGACGTCACTTCGAAAGATTTCGCCGTGGCATGGGATAAAGTCCCGAATAGGGAAAACCTGCAGGACGGGCTTTACCGGGTGAAGGCCCTTGCCATCGACTATGCCGCTCCAAATTTGGAGGCGTATCATTTCGCCACTGGTCTTGCCGCAAAAATTGCCGGCGGAAACGACAAGGATTCTGATTGGAATGTCCTCGACGGTTATCGTTTCAATCGCGTGGAAAAGTCAATCGAATTTCGTGTAGATAGGACCGCTCCCGAACTGAATTTTGAAAAGGTCGGGGGTTCTCCGGTGGATTCCTTCGGGGTAGAAAAGTATGCAGGTTTTGCGCGCCCTTCCCGCAATCAGGACTTTGAATATGTTTCAGAAGATAGCCTGTTGCAAATGGAATATTCGGTAAAGGAGCCGCTCGGCGGTCGCGACTCGACCGCGGTGACCGTCGCATGGATGTTCGTCCATGCCGGGGATACGGCGAAAGTCGACCGTGCGGGCGATTCCGTGTGGGTAAAAGGCGCGGACGGCACCTGGCGCGGCGTCTGAACGGAAATGTCCGGCATGCGGCTCGCGGACGGCGACTACCTTCTCCGGGCGACGGCGCGGGACGAGGCGAAAAACGCGAAGTCCTACGGCTACGGGAAAAGGGTCCGCATCGACCGTACCGCCCCGAAAATCCTGGGCCTCGTGAGTTCCCGGCTGGTCTATCCCGATTCCGTGAAGAGCTTCGGCGCGACCCTGACGGTCTCCGAGCGGGACGACGCCCCGTCGAACCGGACCGGGATGCGCTGCCACTACCGGGTTCTCGGGGGTGACGCGGACGGCCTCTTCCGGGATGTCGCCGAAAGGGTCCTGTCGAACGATACGGTCAAGTTCGAAATCCCCGCCGGGGCGGTCGGGTCGGAAAACGGCAAGCGCTACCTCGAAGCGGTCTGTATCGACGCGGCGGGCAACGCGGGAGTCCGCACGGACCTCTTCCACGTGGGCGACCGCTACCCGACCATCGTCTCGCCTGCCTCGGACGACGAATACCTGCAGTCCGAATACGTTCCCAT
>JBNMGX010000295.1:0-2937 GCA_050872465.1 Hallerella sp. | reverse complement strand
GCATTTGCTCGCTCCCGTGGTGACGCAGCCCGACCAGGCGGTGAGCGCGCTCAAATGGGCATGCGTCGAGATGGACCGCCGTTACGAGGAACTCGCCAAGTGGAAGGTCCGAAACCTGGTGGGCTACAACCAGAAGCGCAAGGAGCAGCTGGAAAATCCGGACCTGCCTGCGGAAAAGATGGAGAACATGCCCTACATCGTCATCGTGGTCGATGAACTCGCCGACTTGATGATGGTCGCGGGGAAGGAAGTGGAAAAGTATATCGCGCGTATCGCCCAGAAGGCGCGAGCCGTCGGGATTCATCTGGTCATCGCGACGCAACGCCCGTCGGTGAACGTCATCACGGGACTTATCAAGGCGAATCTTCCCGCGCGAATCAGTTTCAAGGTTGCGTCGCAGGTGGATTCCCGGACCGTGATGGACCGCGCCGGAGCGGAAAAGCTTCTCGGTCGAGGCGACATGCTCTACCGTTCGGGGGAAGATCCGGAGCCAAGCCGCGTCCACGGCGGCTTCTTGACCGACGAGGAAGTGGAAAAACTGGCGGATGCCTGCGCGAACCAGAATGTCCATTACGAACGGCTCGAAACGTTCGACATCGACGATCCTTCGGAAATGGGAGAAGACGGGGAAAGCGGGGAAGCCTTCGGAGGGAAGATTGACAAGCTTGCACTGGATGTCGCCCGCTATGGAATTGAACGCGGCTCGCTATCGACATCGGAAGTGCAGAGGCATTTCTCGGTGGGATTTTCTCGTGCGGGCAAAATTGTGGACCAGCTGGAGCGGCTGAACATCTGCGGACCGAAGAACGGTTCGAAGCCGCGCGTGATGCTGGTGAATGACGAACAGGCGCTTTACGACAGATGGCCCAGATAGAAAACGCAAAACGGAAATCCCCGCGGAACAGAACGCTTACGCTTTCCTCGTCGGAGCGGGACGTTCTTTCTGCAAAGCTTTGGGACGCTTCCCGCGAAACGGACTTTTCGCTCGGAGCGATTCTCGACAGGACGATTCTCGGAGACACGCTCAAAGTGCTTCCAAGACTTCCTTCGGAAATGGCTGATTTAATCGTCGTCGATCCGCCGTACAACCTCTTCAAGGATTTTGGCGGCTTGCGTTTTTCCTCAATGTCCTCATCGGATTACGAAGCCTATCTGGATTCCTGGATGGGCGAACTCGTACGGATTTTGAAAAAGGACGGAACTCTTTATGTATGCGGCGACTGGAAATCATCCTTGGCCATCCAGCGGTCGCTTTCAAATAAATTAACCGTCATGAACCGCATCACGTGGGGACGCGAAAAGGGGCGCTGTGCAAAAGCGAACTGGAAAAATTCCATGGAGGATATCTGGTTTGCCGTCAAGAATCCTCGGGATTATTGTTTTAACTTGGGTGCTGTACGGATGCGGCGTCGGGTCATCGCTCCGTACAAATTAAACGGAACGCCGAAGGACTGGAACGAATCGGAAGAGGGAAATTTTCGCGATACGGCGCCTTCGAACTTTTGGGACGATATCAGCATCCCGTTTTGGAGTATGCCCGAAAATACGGATCATCCGACGCAAAAGCCCGAGAAGCTTATCGCGAAACTCGTTCTTGCCTCCTCGGAAAAGGGTGATCTTGTATTCGACCCGTTTCTCGGCAGCGGAACGACAAGCGTCGTCGCCAAAAAGCTCGGGCGGCATTTTGTGGGAATCGAACAAAATTTGGAATACGCATGCTTCTGCGAAAAAAGGCTTGAACGCGCTGAAAGCGACACATCCATCCAGGGATTTTCCGACGGAGTCTTTTGGGAACGAAATTCCCTGCGGGAGCAGAAATGCAAGAAGTGAACATCCCGTGGCCGCATTCCCCGGCGCCGAAGGAGCCTGGCGTCCACATCATCCTGAACCAGCCGCTTGAAGAACTCGTGCCGTTTATCGATTGGTTCTTTCTCTTCTATGCCTGGCGCATTCCCGGTAAGTTTCCCGAGATCTTGGAAGGGGATTCCCCGAAAGCGGAAGAGGCCCGAAAGCTCTACTCCGATGCGAAGAGGCTCTTGGAGCGGGCAATTGCGAATCGCTGGATCGAGGCGTGCGGAATTTTTGGAATTTTTCCCGTGAAACGCGAAGGCGAAGGCGTCACGCTCTCGTCCGAGTATGGAAAGTTTCGCTTTGAATTTTTGCGCGAGCAGGAAGTTCGTGCGGGAATTTGCAAGCACCGCTCGCTGGTGGATTTTCTCTCGCCGAATGCGGAAGATTACATGGGGCTTTTTGCGGTTTCCGCGGGATTTAAGATTCGGGAACAGGCGGAAGTCTTCAGAAAGTCAGGGGATGACTATTCGGCGATACTCCTAGGCTCGATCGGCGGACGCCTGACGGAAGCCTTTTCCGAAAAGCTTTTTCTCGACATGATGAAAAGCGCCTGGGGATATTTGCCGGAAGGTTCTGCGCCTTTCGGCATTCGCCCTGCACCCGGATATCCGGCGTGCCCCGACCATTCGGAAAAACTCGCCATCTGGAATGCGATGCGCGTGAAGGAGAATATCGGAATCGAACTCTCGGATTCCTACATGATGCTGCCCGAAAATTCGACATGCGGCTACTACTTCGCCCACCCGAAGAGCGAATACTTTTCCATCGGGAAAATTGCGGAGGACCAGCTTTCGGAATACGCGAAGAGAAAAGGCTGGTCGCTCGAAACGGCCCGGCGCCTGCTCTTGCCTCGGGACTAGCGGAAACTTGCTATATTGGAAACGATGGTTGCCCTCTCTTCATACTTGCTGATTTTCGCTTCGGTCGTCCTCTTCGGATACAATCTCGCGGGCTTTATCGAAAATTTCGGGATGCTCGAAAAGAAAGTCGGCGATTACCGCAAGATGCTTCTGGAGTTTGACGAGCCGCTAGCGGGGGCGCGCCGGGTGAACGCTATCCAGAACGTTCTGACGCTTGTGGGGTATG
>JBNMGX010000294.1:0-2943 GCA_050872465.1 Hallerella sp. | reverse complement strand
TAATGCTCCGCAAGTGGAGCTTCTTCGTCGTGAGACACGGAAATCCCTTCGAAAGGTCGTAGCGGTTCTGCCTGCCGAAAACGGAACGCGTGCCGGTGCCCGTGCGGTCCGAGCGATCCACGCCGTTGTCCAAAATGTCCTGGAGTAAATCGAGATACTGCTGCATGGAACCAATTTAGTATTTTTAGGCGCATGGTTCGGAACTTGACAAGGCAGAGGTTTTGAATGGGCAAGGCACACACACCGCCGCCGGTGCGACTGGTCATGGGATTTCTCGCGAGGAGTCCCGAACTCGTCGAACAGATCCGTCCGAAGCTTTGCGCACTTTACGGCGAAGAGGCGGAGAGCCTTTCCGCTTTTCCGTTCCGCTTTACCAACTACTACCGCGATGAAATCGGGGAAGCTCCCGTCCGGGCGTTCGTCACCTACAAGCATCTAATTCCCCGGGAAGAAATCGTACAGATTAAATTGCAGACAAACGAACTGGAGCTTTCGTTCGCCAAGGAGTTCGGCACGGAAAATCTCCGCCCCGTAAATCTCGACCCGGGCTACATGACGCTTGGGCAGTTTTTCCTCGCGACGACAAAGGACCAAAGGCAGCGCGTCTATATCCGGGAAGGCATCTACGTGGAACCGACGCTCTATTTCCAGGACGGGCATTTTCACGCCTTCGAATGGACATACCGCGATTACCAGAGCGAAGAGTACATCCGGTTTCTGGAGAGCGTCCGCAAGGGATTGAAGCTCCAGCTGGACGCTTCAAAGCGCGAACAGTCTTCGTTTTGAATCTAGAACTTCCCCGCTTTCAGAACGGATTTTCGGAATTCCGGAGTGAGGGCCTTGCAAGCGGAATCTTTCGGCAGGCGAACGGAAGCCTTTAATTCCTTGGTGAAGATTCCCGAGACTTCCAATCCGATGCGCCACGAATTTCCAACGGGACAGTTTTCCCAAGCTTCGGAATTTTCCGCGACCCACGATCCGCTCCCGGACGTTTTAAATACAAAATAATCGGAATTTTCCGGCTCGTAGCCGACCTGCTTCCAGGTGCCGAGCTTTTTCGTCTTCGCAAAATAGGCACGTTCCAGACGGTAAAAGCGGGAAGCTTCCCGTTCGAGTTGCGCGACCTTTTCCGGCGTCTTTCGGGAGGAATCCGACAGATAGAATCCGATTGAGACAAAAAGCATTACACACAAAGTAATCAAAATTCCGCAAAGAACTTTCCGGGGAATTTTTGGAAAATTCTCCTCCGTTTCGTTTTCCGAATATTCCTTGAAAAAATGCGCTTTCACAAGGAGCGAAGCCGTGCGCACGGGCAAAAGGAGAAATGCAAGGCCAGTCAAGACAAATCCCCCGCCCAAAACCGCCGAAACCGGAACGGAAGCCGAAAGCAAGGGCAAGAACGTCTCTTTCGCGAAAAGGACTTTTTGCATCAGAAGCTTGTCCTCTTCAAACGAGTTCAGCGCAATTTTTCCGGTAAAGCTTTCGTAGCGGGCCGCCGCCATCCCGACGGTTTCCGCCGCAAAATCATCCGCACAAGAGAGGATGGCGCACAAAATAATCCAGAAAATTCCCAAAGCGAGAAAGCCCGCTCCGAGCAGACGCCCGGTCCGCTTTTTGGAAAGCCCCCGGGAAAATATCACTTCTTCGCGCACAGTTCCACCGCCATTTTTTTCGCCGTCGTAAAGTCCGCCTTGCCCGAACCGAGCTTCGGCACCTGCGAAACGCGGAACGCCGCGCCGGGAATCATTATCTGCGGAATCCCCGACTTGCGAAGTTCGCGCAAAATTTCGTCCGAATCCTTTTCGCCCGAATACAGAAGCACAATGCGCTCGCCCTTGATTTCATCGGGAATCGCGACGATGATAAAGTCCGAGCCTTCCAGAATCTTCGCCTCGTTGATCTTGCTTTCGACAGCGCCGAGCGAAATCATCTCGCCGCCGAGCTTTGCAAAGCGGCTGTAGCGATCGACAATCATCACAAAGCCGTCCTCGTCGAGCTTGCCCTTGTCCCCGGTCTTGTACCAGCGATGTCCGCCGATTTCCAGGATGACATTTTTTGTCCGCTCCGCATCCTTGAAGTAGCCTTTCATCACCTGCGGCCCGCCGACGAGAATCATCCCTTCCTCGCCCTGGGAAAGTTCCCTGTTCGAAACCGGGTCGATAATCTTCACGCCGACGCCCGGAATCGGCATCCCGACGGACGAGAGGTTCGAGCAAGGTTCCATCGTCAGAAAATCGTCGAGCAGAACGTCTTCCGTGTTGAAAGTCGCAATCGGAGCCGTTTCCGTGCAGCCGTAGCCTTCGTAGATTTCCTTCTTGAACTTGCGCGCGAACAGGTCACGAATTTCGGGCCGGAGACGTTCCGCCCCGGAAAGCACCAACCGCAAATGCTTGAGGCACATCGGGTGCACCCAGCGGTTCAGGCCGACAGCCCGCAAGAAAGTCGGCGTTCCCACGAGAATCGTCACCCGGAACTCGGCGCAGACCCGCGCAATCGTCTTCACGTCGGTAGGCTCCGCGCACGTCACCAGGGGAATCCCCTCGAAAAGCGGCAAGAGAACCGTCACCGTCAATCCGAACGAATGGAATATCGGAAGCTCCGCGAGCATCACGTCGTTCGGTCGAAGCGTAAAGACCGCATTCGCCTGCTGCGTATTTGACACGAGATTCCGGTGCGAAAGCATCACGCCTTTCGGCATCCCTTCCGAACCCGAGCTGAAGAGGATGACCGCTATATCGTCCGGTTTTGCGGACTTGACAAAGAAAAATTCCAGCAGGCGCAAGGGCAAGGCAAGGGCCGCGGCAAACGCCAACGCACGGTGAAAAAATCCGACCGACTTTTCCAAATCTTCCACGCAGACGAGCTTCGCGACTTTTCCCAGTACAAAGTAATCCTGTCCGCGCTTCTGCAGCTTGTCGAGAAACGCCCGACTCGTAAAGACCG
>JBNMGX010000293.1:0-2973 GCA_050872465.1 Hallerella sp. | reverse complement strand
CCTTCGACGGTGACATAATCCTTCTGGGCGTGCGCGTAATCGCAAACCTTCTTGGTCAGAGCGACGTTTTCATCGTAGGGGAGAGAGGAACCGTCGATCATCACGGAAGAGAAGCCCATATCGATGCAGGACTTGCAAAGTTCGAAAGAGTTGCCGTGGTCGAGGTGGAGGCAGATCTGCGGTTCGGCAAGTCCGAGTTCCTTGGCATATTCGACCGCACCCTGGGCCATGTAGCGCAGAAGGGTCTGGTTTGCATACTTGCGAGCGCCCGAGGGAACCTGGAGGATTACCGGGGACTTGGTTTCGACGCAAGCCTGGATAATCGCCTGCATCTGTTCCATGTTGTTGAAGTTGTACGCCGGAACCGCGTAATGATTCTTCATCGCGTCCGCAAACATTTCCTTGGTATTGACCAAACCGAGGGTCTTGTAGGAAACTGCCATTTTTTACCTCTGTGAGTTGTGAATGCGGTTTTTCCGCAATTCGTTTGCTAGCCATAATGTAGAAAATTCATCGGACGCGGAGACATGGATAGCGATTTTTTTTAAGAAAGCATTCCTTGCCGCAAAAGGAGGCGCCCGTGCCGGGGAAGAGACGTTTCAAAATGAAACCGACTCGGCTAGATGGACGAAAAAATCCTCTTTTCGGCGTCCTTCAATATGGCATGCTGTTTGCTCTGAAAGGGGCGGTTAAAATACCTGCCGATTTCGGCAAGGAGGTTTCAATGTCTGAATTTTCAAATGAATCCGAAAAGGTTCTCGCCAAAGCACAAGAGCTGATGGACAAGAAGTCCCATTCCTATCTGGGCGTGGTGCACTTGGCGTACGGGCTTCTGGAGGCGCCGGATGCCCGGTTGAAAAACCTGTATCGCGCCAAAAAGGCGAATGTCAAGGAAATGGAGGGAAAGCTCGCTCCGTTTCTGGATTCCGTTCCGAAACTGGTCGGGGTGAATCCGGACGCCGGACGTCCCGACGAGGACCTGTCGCGCGTTCTCCGAGCGGCCATCCAGGCGGGCAGGCAAACGTCCCAGGCGGCGAGTCCGAGCGATATGCTGGTCGCGCTGATGCGTTTTGCGGCGGAACGTCGCATGGCGAAAGTCTTTGAAGATGCGCTTGGAAGTGCGGAAGTCGTGGAAACGTGGCTTTCCGATCCGATGAGTGCCGCCGCTGTCGCCGAAGAGGAATCCCCGCTCAAGCTGTACGGTCGGGAACTCGTTTCGCTAGCCGAAGAAGGCAAGCTCGATCCGGTTATCGGGCGTGAAGAGGAAATCCGCCGCGTCATCCTTATCCTTTCGAGAAAGACAAAAAACAATCCCGTACTTGTCGGCGAACCCGGTGTCGGAAAGACAGCGATCGTGGAAGGTCTTGCGATGCGGATCTACAAGGGCGATGTTCCCGATGCGTTAAAAGGGAAAAAGCTCTTTTCGCTCGACCTGTCGGCGTTGATGGCCGGGGCGAAATACCGCGGCGATTTCGAGGAACGTCTGAAGAACGTTTTGAACGCCTTGGAAGAAGACGGAAACACGCTTCTCTTTATCGACGAGCTGCACACGATTGTCGGTGCGGGAAAGACGGAAGGCAGCATGGACCTTGGAAACATGCTGAAACCGAAGCTCGCTCGCGGGGAACTTCACTGTATCGGTGCGACGACAACACAGGAGTACCGTCGCTACATCGAAAAGGATGCGGCTCTCGAAAGACGCTTCCAGCCGGTGGCGGTTACGGAGCCGACCCAGGACGAGGCAATCTCCATTTTGAGAGGCGTAAAGGAAAGCTTTGAAACGCATCACGGTGTGCGGATTCACGACAACGCTCTCGTTGCCGCAGTCAAGCTTTCGAGCCGCTATATCGCGGACCGGTTCCTTCCCGACAAGGCAATCGACCTGATCGACGAGGCGGCAAGCATGGTGAAAACCCAGCTCGATACGGTGCCCGAAGCGCTAGACGACTTGCAGCGCAAGGAATTGCAGCTGAAAATCGAGGAAAAAGCTCTCGCCAAGGAAAGCGACGACAAGAGTAAGAAACGGCTCGCGGAACTCAAGGAAGAACTTGCTGCGACATCCGCTGCGGTATCCGCGATGCAGTCGAAGTGGCAGGAACGCCGGGCAAAGTTCAACGAACTGAAAACCGCCAAGGAACGTCTCCACAAGGCCCACGAGGAAATGGAGCAGGCCGAGGCCCGCTATGACTTGAACCGGGCTGCCGAGCTCAAATACAACACGATTGTCAAGCTCGAAAAGGAAGTCGCCGACCTGGAAGAAAAAGCCCGCAAGGAATCCGAAAACGGCGAACTGACCGAGGAAGTGACCGAGGAAACGGTCTCGCAGGTGGTGAGCCGCTGGACGGGAATTCCGGTGACGCGTCTTCGCGAAACGGAACGCGCAAAGCTCTTGCATCTCGACGAACGCTTGCACAGGCGGGTCGTTGGGCAGGATGCGGCCGTGTCTGCCGTTGCGGAAGCGATTCTGCGAAACCGGAGCGGCCTTTCCCGGGAAAACGCCCCGGTGGGGAGCTTCCTATTCCTCGGACCGACCGGTGTCGGAAAGACGGAACTCGCCAAGGCGCTCGCCGAGGAACTTTTCGACAGCGAAAGCGCAATGATTCGAATCGACATGAGCGAGTACATGGAAAAGCATTCCGTGTCCCGCCTGATCGGCGCGCCTCCGGGATATGTCGGCTATGAGGAAGGCGGGCAGCTGACGGAAGCGGTCCGCACCAAGCCTTATTCCGTTGTGCTTCTCGACGAAGTGGAAAAGGCGCATCCCGACGTATTTAACGCTCTTCTGCAGGTTCTTGACGATGGTCGATTGACAGATGGCAAGGGTCGTACGGTGAACTTCAAGAACACGCTCATCCTGATGACTTCGAACCTGGGATCGGACCTGTTCGCCGCGAATCCGAACAAGGAAGTCTCGCTCGACGACGTGATGCCGCGCCTCAAGGGATTTTTCCGGCCTGAATTCCTGAACCGTCT
>JBNMGX010000292.1:0-2993 GCA_050872465.1 Hallerella sp. | reverse complement strand
GTGCTATCCGGGTCGGCGATGAGAAACTTTTTCTCGTCGTTTTCGCCATAGACGACGATGAAATGTCCCATCGGATCGCCGTGAATATCGTCGAATACGGACATGTTTTCCGAGTTCGTATATTCGCGCTTGCTCTGGTATAGAAATGTAGTAGAAACGCCGGCGATGAGCGGAACGTCCTTTTTAAAATAGCGGTCGAAAAGCCCGGGCCTAAAGTCCTTGAGGTTGATGACGCCGCCCGCTTCGAGGAAACGGATGTAGGCCTTGATGGCAAGCCTTAGCTTCGCGCGCTTCTTCGCGGCATATTCCAGCCTGAGCTTTTCGGCAAGCTCCCCCATGGAAAGATCGACCCACGTCGGGTCGAAAATCTGCAGGTTTACGGAATGGATTGTCGCATCGAATCCGCGCTTGAGCGCGTCTAGGCCCAAAAATACGCCCAAAGTTCCGCCCCCTTCAAGCATCTCGATTTCACCGATCAGCTTGGGAAGGGAAATTTTATAGCCGTAGTGATGGTAGATGGCATGGAGGCTGGTCGGTCCGCATGTCACATCATCCGGCTGGGGAAGTATCTTGACATTCATGATTTTTGCCTACGAAAAGAATCCCTTGACTTTTTCAAGCAAGCTCTCATCCTTCGCGGTATCCTTGTCCTTGCGAAGTTCGGCGAGCTGCTTGTACAGGTCCTTTTCCTTGGAAGAAAGGTCGGTCGGAATGAAAGCATTCACCTCGACAAAGAGGCTTCCGCGGCTTCTGCCGTTGAGCGGAGGCAGCCCCTGTTCCTTTAAGCGGAACACGGATCCGGGCTTCGTCCCGGCCTGGATCTTGATAGAAAGCTCTCCGCCTTCGAGCGTCGGAATGCGCTGCGTCCCGCCCAGAGCGAGCTTATAGACCGGGATGTCGATCGAACAGTGCAAATCGTCACCTTCGCGCGTGTAAAAGTCGTCCTTCTTTTCGGTAATGACGACGAGAAGGTCTCCCGAAGCTCCGCCCCGCGGACCGGAATGGCCTTCGCCGCGAAGCGTCAGGTATTGGCCTTCCGAAATGCCGACCGGAATCTTGATGGATATGGTTTCCTCTTCGAGGTTTCGACCTTCGCCGTGGCAGACGGAGCAAGGCTTTCCGATGACTTCGCCGAGACCGCCGCAATCCGGACAGGTCGTTTCGCTGACCATCTGGAAAAACGATCGGGTAACGCGTTGGATGCGTCCCGTACCGTGGCAAGTCGGACAGGTCTTGACATCCGAGCCGCCCTTGCCCGCACATTCCGTACAAGGCGCATAGCGTTTCAAGCGAACCTTCTTGGTCGTTCCCGTGAGAATTTCCTTGTAGGAAAGGGCAATCCGAATCTGGAGATCCTGACCGCGCGGAGGACCTTGGCGCGAAGATCTCGATGACCGACCGAACCCGCCAAATCCGCCACCGAAGATGTCGCCGAACTGGCTAAAGATATCTTCAAAATTGCTGAAGCCGCCAAATCCGCCGGCGCCTCCAGCACCACCGCCCGGCATCGCATGGCCGAACTGGTCGTATTGGGCGCGTTTTTTCGGATCGGAAAGGACTTCATAGGCTTCGGCAGCCTCCTTGAACTTTTCCTCCGCTTCCTTGTTCCCGGGATTCTTGTCCGGGTGATACTTGATGGCGAGCTTTTTGTAGGCGTGCTTGATATCGTCCGCGCTTGCGTCCTTCGCAACGCCCAATACTTCGTAGTAATCTCTTTTCTCTGCCATAATCCGTTCCGTATAAAATGAATCGTTAAAAATACATAAAAGGATTTCCCTTCCTTGCGAAAGGAAAATCCTCGTTATTCTTTAATCCGCAAAAGACATTATTTCTTCTTGTCGTCATCGACAACCGTGTAGTCGGCATCGATCGGACCGTCGTTCTTGCCGTTTTCCTTCGGGGCTTCGCTTGTATGCGGAGCGGAAGAGGCTCCTGCGGAAGGTCCTCCCTGGGCGGCACCGGCCATCGAGGAAATCATGTTTTGCAGCTTGTTGATTGCGGCGTCGATTTCATCCTTCGAACCGTTTTCCTTCTTGTCCTTGATTTCCTGGATAGCGGCTTCGAGCTGGCTCTTGGTATCCGCCGGGATCTTGTCACCGACTTCCTTCAGCTGCTTTTCGGCCTGATAGACGGTCTGTTCGGCGCGGTTCTTTGCGTCCTCGCGTTCGCGGTCCGCCTTGTCCTTTTCGGCGTTCGCCTCGGCGTCCTTCTTCATGCGTTCGATGTCCGCTTCGGAAAGACCGCTCGAAGTCGTAATCTTGATGGACTGTTCCTTGCCGGTTTCCTTGTCCTTAGCGCTGACATGGACGATGCCGTTCGCGTCGATGTCGAAAGTGACTTCGATCTGCGGCACTCCGCGCGGTTTCGGGCTGATGCCGGTGAGGTCGAAATGTCCGAGCGTGCGGTTGTCGCGGGCGTATGTGCGTTCACCCTGCAGAACGTGAATCGTCACGGCTGACTGGTTGTCTTCAGCGGTGCTGAACACCTGGCTCTTCTTGGTCGGAATGGTCGTGTTGCGGTCGATGAGCTTTGTCATCACGCCGCCGAGCGTTTCGATACCGAGGGAAAGCGGGGTCACGTCGAGCAGAAGAACATCCTTCACAGAAGAATCGCCCGAGAGGACTGCGCCCTGGACTGCCGCGCCGATTGCGACGACTTCGTCCGGGTTCACTCCCTTGTTCGGTTCCTTGCCGAAAAATTCCTTGACCTTCGCCTGGACCGCCGGGATACGGGTCGATCCGCCGACGAGAATCACTTCATCGATGTCGGAAAGGTTCAGGCCCGAATCCTGCAGGCACTTCTTGCACGGTCCGACGGTACGCTCCACCAAGTGAGCGGTAATCTGGTCGAATTTTGCGCGGGTGAGCGTCAAGTCCAAATGCTTCGGCCCGGTCGCATCCGCAGTGATGAACGGCAGGTTGATGTTCGTCGAGGTTGTCGCGGAGAGGTCGATTTTCGCCTTTTCCGCAGCGTCTTTCAAGCGCTGCAAGGCC
>JBNMGX010000291.1:0-2993 GCA_050872465.1 Hallerella sp. | reverse complement strand
CGGGTCAAGCCCGATAATGAAACATTACAATGCCCGACAATGACAGTTCCCAGGATGCCGGGTCACACCCGGCAATGACAGATATCGAGCTTGCCTAGCTAGGCCCGATAACGGCCAGTCAAAAGCTACCCGCCGGCAAGCTTCACCCGGAAGCCGCGCCTTTCGAGTTCCGCCTTTAAAACATTCCGTTTGTCGCCCTGGATTTCAATCCTGAAATCCTTCACGGTTCCGCCGGTACCGCATTTGCGCTTGAGTTCCCGCCCGAGTTCCGCAAGCGGGCCTTCATCCAAATCCAGCCCGGAGATGACGCTCGCCATCTTGTTCCCGCCGAGACGCTTCAGCTCGATGCGCACCACGCCGTCGGTTTTCGGACGCTCGGGACGCAATTTCGGCTGTTCAACCCGGCCTTGGCCGCTAACGTAAACAAGTGTCGAACGTTCGTCAATCATAAGCACCTCGATTTGGCGTTAAATTTAAAATTTCAACGCGGTTTCCCGTCCATTTTTTATCTTTCCCCAAT
This sequence comes from Hallerella sp., assembly GCA_050872465.1. GTDB lineage: Bacteria > Fibrobacterota > Fibrobacteria > Fibrobacterales > Fibrobacteraceae > Hallerella. Next base: position 2,473 of record JBNMGX010000291.1, on the reverse strand, counting down.
AAATCAGGAATTTTTTATGGCAAAACCTTCCAAAAAGACGACTCAAGCGAATATCGGATTCGAAAAGCAGATTTGGGACGCGGCTTGCGTCCTGTGGGGGCATATCCCCGCCGCGGAATACCGCAAGGTGATTATCGGGCTTATCTTTTTGCGCTACATTTCGTGTGCGTTCGATCGCCGCTACAAGACTCTGGTAGAAGAGGGTGACGGATTCGAAAACGACCGTGACGCCTACATGGAAGAGAACGTGTTCTTTGTGCCGTCGGAGGCCCGCACTTATCAACATTACCGGATTAAATGAAGATTATAAAACCGATTTGGTTCGGTCTATTATGAACGCTAGATTGACAATGCTAAATTATAAATTAGATGAACAAAATCGAAGCGGAAAATCATCCAATGGGATTAATGCAGGAGAACTAGACTTGTCTATAGACTTAGGTTGTTCATCCGCAGTAATTGAAGCCCTGAACTGTAAATGGTCAAATGACATTAAATTCCATATCGAAAAGACATTCAAATACGATCCATCCAACACTTTACTAATCAACTTGATGTATTATGATGGCAAAAATGAAAATTTTGATACAAATTGGGATTCTATCAAAAATAGTATTACAGATTCAAAAACAATCACATATCCAGCCAATTACGCATATAGGTCTAACCAAGACATGTCAAATACATTTAAAAATAATGGATTAAGAGTTCTAAAATGTGAACATGATGGAGGCCTATCATTTTATCATATTCTCGTCAATTTCAATTACATTGACTAAATCAAGCCCAGTATTACGCAACAAGAACCCCTATGATTTACGAACATCTAAATAATACTTTTAAAGAAAAATACAAGGAAGCATCCGAAGCTTATATCGCCGTTGGTTTAATTAGCGAAGAAAAAATTCGAGAACTGATCGCACTTTCAGAACGATACAGAGTAAGCACCAAATTGATTGTAGGAATTGATATGCCTACACCCAATTCTGTTTTAGAATTACTATACCAAAATAGCTTAAATAACAATCCGCACATAGAAGCAAAATGTTTCTCTTCAGAAGAATTTTTTCATCCAAAGGTTTACTTATTTCATATTAGACGACATTGGGAAGCCATAGTAGGATCGCCAAATCTAACTGCTTCCGGCTTCGAACATAATATAGAACTTAGTGTCGGTCTCTACAATGATGATTGCGAGAGCATAGAGGGATGGTTCAACAATCTATGGAATAATAACTGCGTTGATATCGATCAAGATTTGATTCGCTGTAGAGCAGACGAGATTGGCAAACATCCGTTTACTCAATTGCCCAAAATGAATAAAGTCAAAAGAAACAAAAAATGGATTTCTCAAATAGATAATTCAGTGATTAATGATTTAAGAAAACTTAGAAACAATGAAGCTATTTATACAGATATTTGCAAAAGCCGTCAAAAATCAATGGAATTACTAAAATCATATCTTGATTTCGAACACAACTTTAGTGGCTTTAGAGATGACAATATTTTGGGTTTCTGTAAGGAAGGTGCATTAGGTTATTTAACCCATTCAATTCCAAACTGTTTACAAATTGCAGCAGATAACGGTCAGTTACAACGCCTGTGTATTTTGCTACGAAATGAATCTATTCCTATAGAAACTAGAATTGACAAAGCCTTGAACGAATACAAGGTGAAGGGTTGCGGAAGAAATGTTATTACCAAAATATTAACGACATTATATCCCGAAAAATACATCCTTATAAACTCTTGTTCATTAGAATACCTTCATCTTGATGATTTAAAACGAGGATCACAATATATTGAATACTGCGAACAAGGAAAATACCTCCTTCAAACTTTAGATATTGATGATTTTGCCACCCTTGACGGTTTAATCCGACAATTAACTAATGGAGACGCAATTTAAATGTCCCCCGCATCCACTCTCATCCTGATTAAAGGCGAAATCAAGACGGAAGATGTTTCTACTCTTTCGTTCGATGACGCGAGCCATACTTGCGTTGTCGTCTTTAACAGCGGGAAGTCTTTTTAACTCGGTTCTCGAGTTCAAGAATCCAACGACCGGCAAGCGTTACTGGCACGTGATTTTCAAGACCGGCGCCAAGACTTACAGGTACGACGACCTGAAGTTTCTGAACAAGTCGAAGGACGAATTTTCGAATTGCGGCTTTTTTCAAAAAATACTCAAATTGTCATCTTTTGACATCGGTTTGTGATTATCTTTATCGTGAATTAAAGCCTCGCCGTTTTTAGCATGTCGGCGATGGAGGAGTAAAAATGACCGAATACAAAATGAAGCCCTACGAAGCCTTGGACATCACCGACAACTTTATGTTCTGTAAGGTTTTCAGCAATGTGGATGTCGCAAAAGACTTTTTGAAGGCGGTTCTGAAGGTGGAAATCGAAAAGATTTCCGTTGTTGCAGAAGCTACCACCCAGGAGGATCCCTTCCACAAGGGTGTCCGCTTTG
>JBNMGX010000290.1:0-3000 GCA_050872465.1 Hallerella sp. | reverse complement strand
GAGCTGGTCTATCGCGAGGTGGTCATCGACCGCGGGGACGACGGCATGGATACGGTCAAGGTCGAGGAGGACGAATGGTTCACGCTCCCCGAAGCCCCGGAAAAGCCCGTCCTACAACGGGACGGCTCCGAGAAAGGCCTCTTCTGCGAAGTACACTTACACGTTTGCCGACTGGACTCCCGCAATTAAGGCGGTGACGGGCGATGCGGTTTACACGGCGCTCTACGACTCGTCGAAGGTCCTGTACACGGTCGCGTTCGTGAACGGCTCCGATACCCTGCAGAGTGGAAAAGTCGCCTACGGCACGCTCCCGTCCTACGCCGGGACGACCCCGACAAAGGCCTCTTCCGCGAAATACACCTACACTTTTGTCGGCTGGGAGCCCGCAATCGACACGGTGAAGGGACCTGCGACCTACACGGCGGTCTTCGATTCGACGGAGATTCTGCAGATCAGCAGCTCCAGCTCAAGCGAAGCCTCCTCGTCTAGTGGCAAGTCCAGTTCGAGCGCGGCCTCTAGCTCTTCTTCGAGTTCCGCGGTGAAAAACTCCAGCAGCTCGTCCGAACCCTCCGACGCCCTCGTAGCGAACCTTCCCTCTCCCGCATGGAATGTCACCGCTGCGGGCAGGAACTTCCAGATTCACGCAGCACCGGTCGGCAAATCCTACGCGCTTTTTGACCTGCAGGGAAAGGTTCTTGCCAAGGGCCGCATTGAAAATTCGGAGATGACGCTTTCTGCGCCTCGGGCCGGGAGCTACATCGTCCGCATCGGGAACCGTTCCGTCCGGATGAACGCGAGGTAGTTTCGGTTGAAAGTTCAACGCGAATTTCAAAGAAGGAGTGATGAAATGGCTTATACATTCGGGCAAGAGCAAAAATCCCTTCAATCGATTTTGGACGACTATAATAGGCGGATTCAAGTCGTTGACGCGGAGACTTCAAAAGGCTGGCATGCAATATTGGATTTTTATGGCAACCTGCCGGATTGGAAAACTGCCATTGAGGAGGCGGGAAAGCTCCATTTCGATGCTTCCGGGAAATGTCACGATCACCAGTACCGCATATATCGTCCGGCAAAGGATCAGTTTTTGAGCGATTTGCGAGAACATTCGGCGGCAATTCAAAACAGCGCAAATTTTGAGGAGCTGTATGACAACATCGAAAGGTTCTGTAAGAAAAGCGGAATCGGCGAACTGGCCGTTTACGATACCGCCCTGCGCCTCGGAGCGTTTTTGGGAAAGCACAAAGGCGGAAGCTTCAAGCCGCATGAGGTCTTTTTGCACAATGGAGCCATGAAAGGCGCGATGGTCCGATGGTCCTATTCGGGAGAAAGCTGCTGGCGAGGCCGTGTAGCCGGATGCCGTTATCTGAATTTGCGGAACTTTTCCCGAACAAGGAAGCCTGGGAAGTGGAAGAAATCCTCTGCATTTACAAGGACAATTTTTAAGGGGGAGACGATATGAAAATATTCAAGTGGACTTTAACCCTGTTTTTCTGCTTGGCCGCTTCGCTTTATGCAGCGGATTGGACAGGTTCTTCAAGCGTGCCGAAAAATACGAAGAACATCGACGGCAAGGCTTTTTACGTGATTACAAGCGCCGAGGAATTGACTTGGTTTGCCGAACAGGTGAATGGAGGCGCGTCGGAAATCAATGCGATCCTTGCGAACGACATCCATTTCATGGACGACACGAGCGAAATTAGTACCATAAGTTGGACGCCTATAGGTAAGGATTCCTTAACGATGTTCAACGGAATTTTTGATGGTGCTGACCGGACGATTTACGGGTTGTATAGCCAAATGGGATTGTTTAGCAAACAGGAAGTGTTTATTGGAATATTTGGGGTGGCTGGTGAGAATGCGGTAATAAAAAATGTAAAAGCTGCCAAGACTTCTATTTTTGGGGGCTATTATGCAGGTGGAATTGTCGCTTTTAACAAGGGAAGGGTTGAAAACTGCGAGAATGTGGCTGACTTGGGGCATAGCAGTGATTATTCTGGTGGCATTGTAGGCTGGAATAAGGGAATAGTGATTGGTTGCACGAATAGGGGGCTGGTTTCTCGTTATCCCGGCGGATCATCTGCGGGTGGTATCGCTGGTTGGAATATGGGAACTGTCAGTGGTTGTACGAATAGCGGTACTGTCTCTGTTGGCAACCTCGCGTCTGGCGGCATCGTTGGTGAGAATGAAGGCTCGGTTACGGCCTGTTGACGCTATCTGATCCAAATAAAGATCAAGGCCGCCTGGACGAACGACAGGAAGACCAGGTCCAACTTGTCGTAACGGGTGTTCACCCTCCGGAATTCCTTGACCCTGCGGAAGAACCGCTCCACGACGTTCCGGCCCTTGTACAGCTCCCTGTCGTAGGCCCACGGGTTTCTGCGGCTCTTCCTGGGCGGGACCACGGGAGGGTGGCCGAGGGCCTCGCAGAGCCTCCTCGTCCTGTCGCCCTCGTAGGCGCGGTCCATCAGGACAGGGACGCCCGGGAAGCCCGGACCGACCCTCCCTATCGAGACCCTCCCCTCGGGGGCGTCGTGGACGTTGCCCGCGGAAAGGTGCAGCTCGACGACTTCCTTGTCATTTGCGGATACCACGTGAAGCTTGGTGTTCCATCCTCCCCTGGATTTCCCGATGGCCTGCCTCCCTCTTTTTTTTGGGCGCCGTGGGCGTCCGGGTGGACCTTGCAGGAGGTGCTGTCCATCGCCAGCACCTTCACCTCCACCCGGAGTATCCGCTCCCGCTGCAGGGCGCCGAAGGCGCGCCGGATGACGCCGTTCTCGCACCACCTTTTGAACCGCTGGTAGACGCTGTTCCACTTGCCGAACTTCCCGGGGAGCGCCCTCCACTTGCACCCGTTCTCGGCTACGTAGAGGATGGCCCGCATGAATTCGTAGTTGTCTATCTTCACGTTCCCCCGCTGGACGGGGAAGTACTTCTCGATCTTTGCAAACTGTTCGCGCGTGAGTTCCATGAGGAAATTGTAGAATATTTATCGCGTTG
>JBNMGX010000289.1:0-3045 GCA_050872465.1 Hallerella sp. | reverse complement strand
GGATATTTCGACCTGATAAGCCTCTACCAGGCGGGAATCCACAATGTCGTCGCGGTCTCGGGAACGGCACTCACCGACAAGCATGCCGAAATCCTCTCGCGCTACGCAAAGATCGCCTACCTCGTCTTCGACGGAGACGAAGCGGGCAGAAAAGCCGCCCACCGGACGCTCGAAATCGTGCTTCCCCGCGGTATCGTTCCCAAAATCGTTTCGCTCGCCCGCGAAAACGGTGAAAAAATCGACCCGGACAACTTCGTAAACGAACACGGGGCAACTGCCGTCGAGGATTTTCGAAAGGAACTTTCCAAGGCGGAAAGCTGGATTGACTATCTCACGCGAACTTCCCCGACCGACACGATCGAAGACCGCGCCGCGTTCGTCACACACCTCAAGACGATAATCCTCTCCATCGGCGACAAGGAACTCCAGAACCAGTATCTGCACCTAGTCGCGGACCGTTTCGAAACGGAAGCGAACTTCATCGGCATCCGACCGGTGAAAGAACCGAAGTTCAAGGCCCAGCCGGAAGAACCCGCCCCAATGCCCGTCGAGGAACAGGTCCCGTGGAATGCGCTCCCGCAGATGGAACTCCGTTTTGTAAACCTGGTGCTTTCTTCCCCGAGCCTCTGGGAAGCGGCAAGCGCCTTCTTCGACCTCGATTTCGCGAGTTCCGGAGTGAGCCTTTTCGCCTCCGAAATTCTCGACGAGCTTCTGGGCGAAGCCCTCGCGGAATACGCTCAAGACGGAAAAATCAACCTGATGACGCTCCACGATTCCCTGTCGAACCTCCCGGCTCAGGTCCTCGAATCGCTTCCCGAAGAACACTGGGATGCGGAATGCGCGAACAAGGAATTTCTCGAAACCCTGGCGCAGCTCGAAATTCGCACAGCCGAGCGTATCCGCGACAGGCTAAAGAGCCACCCGCTTTCCGACGAGACGCTCGCCCTCCGGCTCGAAATCCACGAAGTCATCTCCCGGCAGATTCTTCCGCGCCTCCACTCCGAAAACGAAGCCGCCAAGGATCCGACATTTTTCAGGGACCTGCTCGGCTACCGTGCGAAACTAGTCGAATACAGCGAAAAAATTTAAATTGGAGTCACTATGCTCTCAATCCAGAATCTCAAGGCAAGCCTTTCCGACGGAACGCCCATCCTCAAAGGAATAAGTCTCGATGTAAAGCCCGGCGAAATCCACGCGATCATGGGCGTAAACGGCTCCGGCAAGAGCACGCTCGGTAAAGTCATCAGCGGGCATCCGGAATATACGGTCACCAGCGGAACTGTCGAACTCGACGGAAAAGACCTGCTTGCGCTAGACCCGAGCGAACGGGCCAACGAAGGATTCTTCGCGAGCACGCAATACCCGATCGAAATTCCGGGAGTTCCGAACGTCGAATTCCTGCGCATGGCTCTCGATTCGAAACGCGCCTACCAGAAGCTCGGTCCCATCTCCGACGAGGAATTCCAGAAGCTCCTGGACAAAAACATGGAACTGCTCGAAATGGACGATCGCTACCGGACCCGCGGTCTGAACGACGGATTCTCGGGCGGCGAAAAGAAGCGGAACGAAATTTTGCAGATGGCGATGCTCTCGCCGAAATACTCGTTCCTCGACGAAACGGATTCGGGCCTAGACATCGACGCCCTGCGAATCGTCTCGAACGGCATCAACCACATCCACGACGAAAACCATGCGGTTATCCTGGTGACGCACTACGAGCGGCTTCTCGAATATGTCAAGCCGGACTACGTCCATGTCCTGATGCACGGAAAAATTCTCCTCACGGGCGGCGCGGACCTTGCGCAAAGGCTCGAAAAAGACGGCTACGACTGGATCGAGGGCGCCTGATGCAACAAGATGCCCTCGCAAGAATCCGGGAACTCGGATTTCCGACCCGCAAGTCGGAAGACTGGCTGGGATATCCCGTTGCAAAATTCACAGGCCTAAAGGCGCTTGATTTCATCCGAAAAGATTCCTCTTTCACCCGGGAAAATTCCGCCGGTTTTCGTGCGATTTCCGAAGCCGGGCTTTCCCCGGAAAATTTCGGCATCGCTTCCGAGACGAGCCTCACCGCCCTTCTCCCGATAGCCTTTGGCGCAAAGCCTTTCGTCCAAGAAGTCGCCCCCGGAAAATCGGAAAACGGCATTCTCAAGGCCCACGACGAATTTTCGCATACGGTCTTCCGCATCGGTGACGGGGCAAAGGTTTCGCTCGAAATCCTCGAAAACAAGATCGAACGCGAAGTTTCCGCGGAACGTCTGGACTTTTTTGTCGGAGAAAACGCCGAACTTGAATTTTTCTCCACGGAAAGCGGGCACGCCTCCGAGACCAAGTTTCGCTCGATCCGCATCCATCAAAAGAAAAATTCCAAGGTCCACATTCTCGACTTGAACCATACGGAATCCCTCCGCCGACTAGACCTTTCCGCAAGCCTCGACGGAGAGGATGCCGAATTCGGTTTCCGCAGCCTGAACATCGTCGGAAAATCGTCTGGCGAACACGATTTTATCCGGGTCGAGCATAAGGCGCCGAATTGCAAAAGCCGCCAGTTCGTCCGCAACCTGATTTCGGATGCGGCAAACGTCTCCTACGACGGCGGGGTAATCGCCGGCAAGGACTGCCCGGGAACCGACTCCTCGGAACTCGTCAACACGCTGCTTCTTTCGGACGATGCGAAAATCTTTGTCAAGCCGACGCTCAAGATCTATCACGACGACGTCGCCTGCTCCCACGGCAACACGGTCGGCGCCCTCGACCGCGAAGCGATTTTCTACCTCGAAAGCCGCGGCATCGACAAGAAACGCGCCGAAGAATTTCTCATCCGCGCGTTCGCCAAAGACGTTATCGCCGAGCATCCCTTCCCCGCCGGAAAGCGTCGCCTCTCCGCGGTCCTCGACGCGATGTTCCGGTAAAATTACCGCAGATTTTTCTTTGCAAAGCGGAGCAGGTTCTTCACCTGTTTCGCGGACATGGGAGGCTCGGTCGGCGTATTCCGCCGACTTTTCGGGTAGCATTCCTCACAGTAGTAATGCTCCACGATACCGT
>JBNMGX010000288.1:0-3046 GCA_050872465.1 Hallerella sp. | reverse complement strand
ACTCTTCCGCTTCGGGGATTCCTCCATCTCGTATGCGACAGCGATTACCGGCCTCTGCGTCACGCTGTGCGTCGCCTTCGTCATCATCGGCGGTCTCAAGCGGATTGCGAAAGTTGCGACGATCGTCGTCCCCTTCATGGCGGTCTTCTACGTCCTCATCTGCGGATTTTTCCTGCTCCTCAACTTCTCGCACATTTCCGAAGCCATCGAAACGATTGTCCGCGCAGCATTCAACCCGTCCGCGGTCACGGGCGGCGTCGTAGGCTCCATCTTCATCGCGATGCAAAAAGGTATCGCCCGCGGCATCTTCTCGAACGAAGCGGGCCTTGGTTCCGCACCGATCGCAGCAGCAGCCGCAAAGACCAAGGACCCTGTCCGCCAGGGACTTGTCTGCATGACAGGAACTTTCTTCGACACGATCATCATCTGCACGATGACCGGGCTTTCGATCGTCATCACCGGAGCGTGGGACCCGAGCCTCGGCCTCGAAGGCGTAAACATCACGATGGAAGCGTTCCGCCGCGGATTTGCGTTCCTCCCCTTCGGAAGCTCGGTCGCCCCTTACATTCTCACCATTTCACTCGTCTTCTTCGCGTTCACGACGATTCTCGGCTGGGCGTACTATTCCGAAAAGTGCCTGCAGTATCTCGTGGGCAGGGGACGCACACCGAAACTCGTCTTCCGCTGGCTCTACGTGTTAGCCGTCTTTATCGGACCGTACCTCACCGTGAGCGCAGTCTGGACATGCGCGGACATTTTCAACGGACTGATGGCTTTCCCGAACCTGGTCGCGCTGATCCTTCTAAGCGGCATCGTGATGCGCGAAACGAAACGCTTCTTCGGCAAGTTCCGGTAAAAGACGTGCTGTCCGAGATTACCGGGTCTATGCCCGGTAATGACACATCCACGCAATTCGCAAACACGCTCCGAAGTCGTCCTCTCGCTTTTTTGGTTTCATTCCTGCCATCCGTTCGCTGTCTTTCCCATACTCCGCTCTTCTGTCATTCCCGTGCTTGTCCGCCACGGCGGACGCAGACACGGGAATCCCTTTTCAGTCAAGAGATTATCGGGTCAAGCCAATGACATGTTCACAGAGATTGCCGGGTCAAGCCCGATAATGACAAGTTCATAGAGATTGCCGGGTCAAGACAGTCAAAGAAAATTTCCATTTCCTCAAAGATAACAATCCGCAAATCTTTTCCGTCAGAATCCGTCAAATTATTACATTCACCTTATGCCCTACGAAGATTACCGCCGCATGAAGGAAGAACCTCTCAAATCGAAAATCCGCGAGGACTTTTTCCCAAAATACAAGTACACGCAGCTTGGAAACATCGACTTTGTGATTGCCAAGCATATCACCGAAAAAGGCTCGGTCTCGCTTTTCGAAGAATTCGAGAACGACGACTTAAAGTCGCTTTTGTGGGCGGAAGCCAAGCAGGGAACAAGCCACGACATCTACGAGAGCTTCGTGCAGCTGATTCTCACGATTGGAAAGGAAAAGACTTTTGAAAAATATCTGCCGCCAAAGTTCATCGGCGCGTTTGACGCGCAAAAGTTCGCGTTCATCAACTACCACGACATCCAGTCCGTCTTTTACCAAAACGATTTCAACTGGAACGTTACGCCGTCCAACCACGACACAAAGGAATTCAGGCAGCTCCATTCGCTGTGCGAAAATCTCCTAAAAGAAAATTCGATTCTCTTCCGCTACGAGACGCAAAGCGCGGAGTTAAAAGAATTTATCCGCCTGAACTTCAAGACCGACAAAGAAGCCTCCGAGAAAATCTCCGTCACCAAGAACAACTTCACGTTCGTCTTCCAGAAATGGAGCGAGAGCGTAAAGCCCACAATCAAGGTGGACTGGGAGCGCGCGAAAAAGGCAGGAATCATCAGCGCGGACTTTTTTCTTGCCGACCTTCTTTCCGAAAACGGCGAGAGCCTCAAGGATTCTCTTTACGTTGTGCTGAAAAACACGAAATACGAGCTTGCCAAGCAAATCGACGAGCTGGGCTTTGAGACTTCGATGAGCGTGGGATTTTCCGACCGGCAGAAAGCCTACAAGGAATTCTGGAGCATCTACGCGCGTCCGCCAAAAGAGGAATACTGGGACTACATCATCGCGCGGCGCGACCTTCTTGTTCCGCAGGACATTCGCGAGCGCAAGGGCAGCTTCTTTACTCCGCAAATTTGGGTGCAGAAGTCGCAGGAATATCTGGCGGAAGTCTTGGGCGAGACATGGCAGGACGACTATTACATCTGGGACTGCTGCGCCGGAACAGGAAACCTTCTGAACGGACTTACGAACTACGACAACGTCTGGGCAAGCACGCTCGACAAGCAGGACGTGGACGTGATGATGGACAGAATCGCGGGCGGCTGGAATATGCCGGAGAACCACGTTTTCCAGTTTGATTTTTTGAATGATGATTTTGCGGGACAAGGGAAGAGGGACACGGAACGCGGGGAAAGCAACGGGAAGATTCCGGCGGAACTGGCGGAGATTCTGCGCGACGATGAAAAACGGAAGAAGCTCGTGATTTACATCAATCCGCCGTATGCTGAAGCAGCAACCGTTCGACAAAAAACAGGAACAGGAAGCAACAAAGGAAAAGTCGCAAGAGAGAATAAGGTATTTGAAAAATATTCTACATTGATTGGCGGTGCGATAAATGAACTTTTCGCACAATTTCTGATTCGGATTTACGAAGAAATTCAATGTTGCAAATTGGGACAATTTGCAACATTGAAAGCGCTCTGCGCTCCCAATTTTGCAAAATTCCGCTCCGCTTTTCAAGCGAAGCTTGAAAAGCTTTTTGTCGTTCCTGGAAATTCGTTCGACAATGTAAATGGACAGTTTCCAATCGGATTTTTTGTCTGGGATTTGAACAAAAAAGAAGACTTCAAAGAAATCGAGGCGGATGTTTTTGCTTCCAACGGCGAAAACATCGGAAAAAAGATTTTCTTTTCTCCACCCAAAAACCGCCTTTTGATGGACTGGATAAAACAATATCACGACAAAGAAAATGAACGGATTGCCTATCTT
>JBNMGX010000287.1:0-3050 GCA_050872465.1 Hallerella sp. | reverse complement strand
GGGGACAAGGTTTGCGTGACGGTCGATGGGGCGGAGACTTCCGCTGCGACGGAAAGCGAACCGGCGCGGCTTTCCGTTTCGTGGAGTGCGCTTCCGCAGCGGATCGAGAAGGGAAACCGGGTTCTCGTTGCCGACGGTCTTTTGGAACTCGAAGTCGAAGAGACGGATGGCTTTACGGTCCGCGCGGTCGCAAAGAATTCCGGCGAGATTTCGAGCAAGAAGAATGTGAACCTGATTGGTCTTCACGCGGGACTTCCCATCATGAGCGAACAGGACAAGATGGATATCAAGTTCGGCGTGGAGCAGAACGTGGATTTCATCGCAGCGAGCTTTGTAAGCTATGCGAGCGAGGTGCAGGAAATCCGCAGGTATCTGGAAAGCCTGAATTCCAAGGCGCGGATTATCGCGAAAATCGAAAACGAAGAAGGTCTGAACAATATCCGTGAAATCGCGGAGGCGGCGGACGGGGTGATGATCGCCCGCGGAGATCTCGGCGTGCAGCTTCCGACGGAAAAGATTCCCCTTGCGCAGAAGCACATCATCCGGATTTGTCGCCAGCTGGGAAAGCCCGTGATTACAGCGACGCAGATGCTCGAATCCATGATTTCGCACCCGCGCCCGACTCGTGCGGAACTTACGGACGTGGCGAATGCGATTTTCGACGGGACCGATGCGGTGATGCTTTCCGGGGAAACGGCAAACGGAAGCTATCCGATAGAAGCGGTCGAGACGATGGTCCGCGTTGCCGTGACGGTCGAATTTTCGCCCGAGTATTACAAGAAGATGCGCGAATCCTTTGAAATGGATTTGCACGGGGACATCAGCCGTATCGTTTCGCAGAACGCCTACCAGACGGCGCGTGACGTGAATGCGACTGCGATTATCACGCCGACTCTCAGCGGAAACACCGCCCGGATGGTGAGCATGTTTCGCCCGGAGCAGCCGATTCTCGCGGTGACGCCGCATCCGCAGGTCGAGCGGCAGCTTCTTCTCAACTGGGGAATCTTTCCGCTCTTTGCGGAACTGGTGACCGATTCCGACGACATGGTTCAAAACGCCATCAAGAGCGCGCACGATGCGGGAGCGGTCCGCATCTCGGACAGGATCGTGATGGTTTCCGGCTTTCCGCTTTCTGCCTCCGTCGTGAATACGATTCGGGTCCTTTACGTGGGTAACGAGCTGGTTCGCGCCGAATCCGGCGGAGCGGCCTGCAATGACCATCCCCGGGCGAACGGTCGAATTTTGCGGGCGAAAACCCCGACAGAAGCGTACATGCTTTTGAGAAAGGAAAGTAACGAGATCCTTCTCTGCCCGTCCCTTACCGAGGAGTACATTCCGGTGCTTCGCGAGGTCCGTGGCGTTATCGTCGAAGGGGAATGCAAGATTCCGGCGGAGATTTTGCCGCTGATCAATCCGAGGCTGGTATGGCTCTTGGGCGTGAAGGGAGCCTTGCGGCTTCTCGAGCCGGGCCTCGCTGTGACTATCGACGGCAAGAGTTTAATCGTCTATGAAGGAAGGCTCTAGTTTCAAATGTAAAATCGGCGTAAAGTCCGAGTAAATCTTGTTAAAAAAGAGATTTTTCCCCCTTTCCCGGGGGATTTTTCGTGCCTAATTTTGGGGCATGGATATTTATGTCATCATCATCGGAATGCTTTTTTTCCTCGCCGTTTTCGATCTGATAAACGGGGTATCGAACGATGCTTCGAATTTTCTCAATTCGGCGGTAGGTTCACGGGCCTTCGGCTTCAAGTTTCTCATCGCGATTGCCGCCGTCGGAATTCTCGTCGGGGCTTCCTTTTCGAGCGGGATGATGGACGTCGCGCGCCACGGAATTTTCCAACCGGAACATTTCACGTTTGCGGAAATCATTGCGATATGCGTCGGGGCGATGCTCACCGATGTCGTTCTTCTCGATATTTTCAATACGCTCGGGCTTCCGACTTCGACGACCGTGTCGATGGTGTTCGAACTTCTCGGCGGGACATTCTCCCTCTCGCTCATCAAGCTCCACCGCGGAGCGAACGGTCTTTCCATCGGTGACCTGGTCAATTCGGAAAAGGCGCTTTCCGTGATCATCGCCATCTTCACTTCTGTCGCCATCGCCTTTGTGTTCGGGTGGGTCGTGCAGTGGATTTCGCGTGCGCTCTTTACGTTCCGCTATAAGCCGCGGGAAAAATACTTTATCGCCGTTTTTGGCGGGCTTTCGCTTGCCGCCATCTGCTACTTTGTACTTTTCCAGGGGCTGAAAGGCTCCGCCCTCTCGATTCCGGCGGTTCTCTCCGAGAACAAGGGGCTGACTTTTGCGGCGAGCTTTGTCGTCTTTGCGGCGCTTTCCGAAATTCTTTTCCTGTTGAAGTTTAACGTGCTTCGGCTGGTTGTCGCAGCCGGGACTTTTTCGCTCGCCCTTTCGTTTGCGGGAAATGACCTCGTGAACTTTATCGGTGTGCCGCTTGCCGGGCTTTCGGCGTTCATGGCCTATTCGGACAGCGGGCTTCCGGCGAACGAAGTTCTGATGACGGCGCTCTGCGATTCGGAAAAAGGCCTGTGGTGGATTCTTTCGCTTGCAGGCGTCGTGATGGCGGTTGCTCTTGCGACTTCGCGCAAGGCGAAAAACGTAATCCATACGTCCGTTTCTCTGGCGAGCCAGACGTCTTCCGAGGAACTTTTTGGAACAAGCCCGATTGCGCGCGCATTTGTCCGCTATGCGGATTCCGCATCGTCGGTCGTGTGCAGTGTCGTCCCTCCGAAAATCCGTGTTTTCCTGCGGGGTCGTTTCAATACGCGGAAACTTCATCTGGAAAAGAGCGATGCCGCTTTCGACTTGCTGCGCGCGTCTGTAAACCTGATGCTTGCTAGCGTGCTGATTTCTCTCGGGACGTTTTTCAAGCTGCCGCTTTCGACTACATACGTGACGTTCATGGTCGCGATGGGAACGTCCCTTGCGGACAAGGCCTGGGGACGCGAGACCGCAGTCTATCGCATCACGGGCGTCTTCTCGGTCATCGGCGGGTGGTTCTTTACCGCTTTCGCTGCGTTCGTCTGCGCATTTG
>JBNMGX010000286.1:0-3056 GCA_050872465.1 Hallerella sp. | reverse complement strand
GTCGTTGGCTTTGAGCATCACGTCAAGGCGGAAATCACGACGTTTGAGTTTTGTGCCGAGCATAAGACTCCATTCGGGGAAAATAATCGGCGTATCAAGGTCGTTTTGATTTTCATCCACGCACATAAGAGTCAAAGCATTGCCGCATAAAATGTTTTTAGACAGGATATATTTCACGGCTTCGCACGTTTCATCACTTACCGCCTTTTTGCAAACGGATTTGTATTCTTTATCCCACAATTTGAAAAGCCGTGCGCGACATTCTGCAACGTTATCTTGCATAATATCCACGCCGTAAAGACTTGTTATTGCAAGCACGGAATATCTTTCAAAATCATACGGGTTTGATTTATACAGTTTTTTTACAGTGGTAAGTTTGCGCGTCAATATTTCAGCCAAAAAGTTGCCGTCACCGCATGCAGGCTCTAAAAATCGGCTGTCTATCCGGTCGCATTCTTGCGCGACCAAATCACACATCGCCTTGACTTCACGCTCGGCAGTAAACACTTCGCCGTGGTCAGCGACCCGCTTTTTTGATTTTATCTGTTTTGTCACGCAATTTCTCTCAAAAATCAATGGACTCCACCATCGCCATTGAGAATGCGTTATTTAGATGGATGCTTTTTTGATAGAAAAACGGAAAACTTTGATGAGGAATTGCTTAATTCAAAATCGATTTTTCACTTTTTTATTGCCATAGTCATTCGATTTTTTTATAATGGGAAAGAAAATGTACATCCATCTAAATAATAGATGCTCATTTTAAAGGAATTTTCCAAGTTTATTCATCATCTCTACTTTATGCTCCCATAAAGAATGGGCATAGCGGTTGAGTGTAATTGCCGCATTCTTATGTCCTAATATTTCCGATACAGACTTTACATCTATTCCACATTCAATAGCTCGGGTAGCAAACGTGTGGCGCAAAGAATGAAACCCTTTGTGTGGAATATTCAGTCTTTTCAATAACAACTCAAAACTTCGTTGATAGCTTCTTACCCGTACAGGTTTTTCTTTATACTCAATGACGTACTCACTCTTCGCTTGCTTCTTCATTTTTTTTAGATAAGGCAATAATCTACACGGAATAGGAATCCGCCTTACAGAGCTTTCTGTTTTTGGAGAATTAACAATCCTAACACATCCTCCATTCAATTTACCGTCACGACAGGTTTTATTTATTGATATTGTTTTTTGAAAAAAATCAACATCCGCCCAAGTAAGCGCTAAGAGTTCGCCAAGTCGCAACCCCGTATAAAGACAAACAAGTATGCCTAGCATTTTAGCTTTCCCTGAAGAAATCACAAATGTTTCTATTTTTTTCTGCTCGGAAAACGTAAAACAATCGACTTTTTTCTCAATAATTTTAGGACATCTAATTTTATTTGCCGTATATTCAGATAGATAACCTATCAAATTTGCTGTTTTAAGTGAATTTTGAATAATCGAAATAATCGATTTAATCGAATTTGTGGCTAAACCTTTCCCTGTCCGCTTATTTCCGTTAACAAGTAAATCACTGATAAATGTTTGCAAAATCAATGGCGTTACTTCGCTTAAGTCATAAGCCCCTAAATCCGGATTAATATTATTCTTTACCACTTGAACATATCTCTCGTACGTGCGAGACTTTGTACTTGTCTTTATATAGTTTTCAAGCCATAAATCCAACCATTCCAGGAACTTCATATTTATATCTCCACAAGATGAATTTTTTTCTGTAGATATAGAAATCAAGCTTTATTAGCCGAACCAAGGCTCTCTTTTACAAAAAGAAATTCTTCGATACATTTTTTTTTCAAAGTTTTAATAAAGGCTGTCAAATTTTGCAACAAGACAAAATAGACTACCAACAATCCAAACTATTACTGCGAGATGCAAATGAACAAACCCGGAATAGAATCCAATACATCTCTCAATTTATCCAGACGTCCAATTTTTTGACAGTACCTCACGACAAACTTGAATTTCCCACAAAAAAGACCTCCGCATCGCAGAGGCCTCTAAGGAGAACGAATTTTCAGGATTAGTTTTCGTTGTTCTGCATTTCCATCGTTTCGCGGTCCATCGTATGCTGCAGGTATTCCTTGAAGTCGCGGTCGATGTTCACCCCGTCAAACTCAGCGGCATCGGCATCGAGAACGAAAACCGCACTCGGGTTATCGAGCCAGCCGACAACGTCAACGCCTTCGAGAGTCATGGATTTGTCACCCGCAGCCTTCGCCACATATTCGACAACGCTCTTGCCGACCCAGCCCTGTCCACAGGCTCCCTTGACCAACACGGCATCGCCTTCGTCTTTCACGACGCGGAGTTCTTCGTTAAAACCGACCGTGCAGACAACATCCGTTCCGCCTTTCGTTTTCGTCAAATCGATATCGCCCTGCTTGGACTTCACGTTTTTCGGAGCAGCCGTCGCAACGACAACCATCAGCGCAAGAAGGCAAAACAGAATTTTTTTAGTCATTTCACATCCTCGAATAGGGAAGAAATCTTTTTACAGTCTATCCCAAATATATCCTTTATTTTGCCCGAACGACAAGATTTTTTTCTTTTTATATTCGCTTTTATATGAAAAAAATTGTTTTCACGCTCTTTCTCCTGGTTTTTCTCGCCCTAGGCCTTCTCTATTTCGCAAGGGAGAAGATTTTCTCCCCCTCAGACAACAGCCCGGCAACATTCCAGGTCAAAAGCGGAGCCTCCGCCGCAAAAATCGGAAACGCGCTCGAAACCCGCGGACTCGTTTCCAGCGGGAAGCTCTTTGCGTGGTGGTGCCGTTACAAGAAAGCCTCGCTCAAGGCGGGATGGTACGATGTTCCAGAAAAGACCAGCATCGCCGGTATCGTCGAAATTTTCACTGCGGGAAAGACCGCCGTCCGCAAGGTGACGATTCCCGAAGGACGCGCTTCCTGGGAAATGCCCGCCTATTTTCGCAAGACGATTCCCGACTTTGATTCGACCAAATGGGAATCGATCGTCCACGACCCGGACTTTGCGCGAGAACTCGGCATCCAAGCGAAAAGCCTCGAAGGCTACCTGCTCCCGGACACTTACCC
>JBNMGX010000285.1:0-3058 GCA_050872465.1 Hallerella sp. | reverse complement strand
TAAGTACTCCGATATGAACGACGGGGCAACTCGCGAGTATATGCAGTATTTCGCCACCCAGAAGTGCGAAACCGCAAGGATGAAGCGCATTCACGAGCTGGTCGAAAAGTACCGTATGGATCCCGCAACGAGGAAGGCATACATGACTCTGGAACAGGAACTCAATCTCCGCTACAAGCATGGATTCAAGGAAGGATGCGAAGAAGGTGCCGAAGCAGCAAAGAAGGAGCTTGCCAAAGGTTTCCGCGACAAGGGTATTTCCATAAATGTCATCATGGAAATAACAGGCCTTACCCCTGAAGAAATCAAGTCTCTGTAAGTCCATGCACATTCCTCCTCCCACTCAAAATTGATTAAATTTTCCTCGGAGGAAGTTTAATCCATGTCATCCATAGACGAAAACGCCTACGAGCAAAGCATCATCGAACTGTTCCGCGATACGCTGGGATGGGAATACCGCTATGGACCCGACGTCGAAAGAGACTTTCACGACCCGCTTTACGAAGCCGAGCTGGAAGCGGCGATTCATCGCATCAATCCGCATGCGCATCCGCAAGCCCTATCCGAAGCGCTCAACAAGCTGCGCCATTTTGAGAACAACGTTCTTGTAAAACAGAATTTCCTCTTTACGGATTACCTGCAGAACGGTGTGCAGGTAACGTATTCCGACAAAGGAGAAAACAAGTCCGAAATTATTTACCTGGTCGATTTTAAAAACGCAAGCAACAACAGTTTCATCGTGGCGAATCAGTGGACCGTCGTCGAAAAATCGAACAAGCGTCCCGACGTGATTCTGTTTATCAACGGCATTCCCGTTGTCCTTTTTGAACTCAAGTCCCCCAGCCGCGAAGAAACCAGCGCGAGCGAAGCTTACCTGCAAATCAAGAACTACATGCAGGAAGTTCCAAGCCTTTTCATTTACAACTGCATTTGCGTGATGAGCGACCAGTTTACATCCAAGGCGGGAACCATTACCAGCGGCGAAGACCGCTTTATGGAATGGAAAACAAAGAACGGCGAAAAAGAAACCGGCAACGTCGCCGAATTCGACACGTTCTTCGAAGGGATGTTTCAAAAGGAACGCCTGCTAGACATTTTGCAGAACTTCATCTGCTTTTCAAACGAAGGCGTCAAGGCTTTTAAAATTCTCGCGGCCTACCACCAGTATTTCGCAGTCAAAAAAGCGATCGAATCGACAGAGCGCGCGACGCGTACCGACGGAAAAGGCGGTGTCTTTTGGCACACGCAGGGTTCGGGCAAGTCGCTGTCGATGGTCTTTTACGCGCACTTGCTGCAAAGCGCTTTAGAGAGCCCGACGGTTGTCGTCATCACCGACCGCAACGATTTGGACGACCAGCTATTCGGGCAATTTTTAAAATGCAGCGATTTTTTGCGACAAATTCCTGTGCAGGCAGAGTCGCGTGAGCATTTAAGGCAACTGCTGGACGGTCGCAAGGCGAACGGCATCATTTTCACGACGATGCAAAAGTTCGAAGAATCCGACGAGGCTCTTTCGGACCGCAAGAACATTGTCGTGATGGCCGACGAAGCGCATCGCAGCCAATACGGCTTAACCGAAAAGGTGAAAGTCGTCAAGGATAAAGACGGAAACAGTATCGCCAAGCGTTCCGTCGGTTCTGCGCGTATCGTCCGCGACAGTTTGCCGAATGCGACTTACATCGGCTTTACCGGTACGCCGATTTCCAGAAAAGACCGCAGCACGCAGGAAGTTTTCGGGAACTACATCGACATTTACGACATGACACAGGCTGTGGCCGATGGCGCCACGCGCCCCGTGTACTACGAAAGCCGCGTCGTCAAACTTCACTTTAACGAAGAAACGCTCAAGCTTCTCGACGAAAAATACGACCTCCTTGCAGAAAACGCGGACCCGGAGGCAATTGAAAAAAGCAAGCGCGACCTTGGACAAATGGAAGCGGTCCTCGGAAATCCGCAGACCATCCAATCTTTGGTCTCCGACATCATCGAACACTACGAAAATTACCGCGCCGATTTGCTGACCGGAAAAGCGATGATCGTCGCCTACAACCGCACCATCGCGATGTCCATTTACAAAAAGATTTTGGAACTGCGTCCGAATTGGAACGAAAAAATTGCTGTCGTCATGACCGAAAGTAATAAAGATCCGAGCGAATGGCACGGAATCGTGGGCAACAAGAAGGACCGCGAAGAAAAGGCTCGGGCCTTTAAGGACAACGAAAGTCCGCTCAAACTTGCGATTGTCGTCGATATGTGGCTGACGGGTTTTGACGTTCCGTCGCTCGCGACGATGTACGTTTACAAGCCGATGGAAGGGCACAACCTGATGCAGGCGATTGCCCGTGTGAACCGCGTTTTCCAGAACAAGGAAGGCGGTCTCGTCGTTGATTATATCGGTATCGCGCAAGCGTTGAAGCAGGCGATGAACGATTACACCGTTCGCGACCGAAAAAACTACGGCGAAATGGACGTTGCCCGCACTGCGTATCCGAAGTTCCAAGAAAAACTGCAAATTTGCAAAGACCTTTTCCACGGATTTGATTACAGCGATGCCGTGAGCAATTCCAATTTAAAGCTCAACCGATGTGTTACCGCGGCGACCAATTTTATCCTGGACATCTCCCGCACACAAAACCGCGAAACCTTCCAGAAAGAAGCGATGATGCTCGGCCAGGCGCTGTCGCTCTGCTCTTCGATTGCACAAAGACAGGAGCGCATGGAAGCGGAATTTTTTGGCGCAGTCCGCGTGATGGTTTTGCGATTCACCTATTCCGGTCACGGAAAAGTTTCGCTCAAAGAAATCAACGCACAAATTAACGAACTTTTGAAAGGCTGCATCCAAAGCGATGGCGTGATCAATCTCTTTTCGGATTTTAAATCCAGCGTTTCGCTCTTCGACGCAAAGTTTCTCGCCGAAATTGCGAAAATGAAAGAGAAGAATCTCGCTCTAGAAATGCTCCGCAAGCTGATCGAAGAACAGGTGCGCCTTTACCGCCGCACGAACGTGGTCAAGCCCGAAAAGTTTAGCGTCATTTTGCAGCAGGCGATGAACAGATAC
>JBNMGX010000284.1:0-3071 GCA_050872465.1 Hallerella sp. | reverse complement strand
TCCCCGAGAAGCATCGTCGAAGCGGAATAATTCTTTCCGATGCGTTTGTTCAGGATGTTGAACAGCGAAGCGCCGACGGCACAAAGAATCCCGGCGACGATTCCCAAGCGGTATTCGAAATCGAAAGAAAAGATGAGCGCCACGCCGGCGAGAGCCGAAAACCCGAAAAGCATTTCCTTGGCGGAAAACTTTTCCCGGGAAAAAATCGGGCCGAGAACCGCTGTGAAAAAGCTCGTCGAGGAAAAGCATATCACTCCGACGGAAACATTCGAAAGCTTGATGCTTGCATAGAATAAAAACCAGTGGACGGCGAGAACAGCACCGACCGATCCGATTTTCAAAAAATCCCGACAGGAAAAATTTCTCGGTTTATGGGTACATACAAAGTAAAATGCGCACACGGCGAAGGAAACGAGAAGCCGGTACCAGACGAGCGGAACCGCATCGAGGGAAATCCACTTTCCAAAAACCCCGGTCGTTCCAGCCAGAGCAACCGCAAAATGCAACTTGAAAATTTCTTTACCCATCTTGAAAAGGAAAACGCCCCCGACAGGGGGCGCATGAAAACCTTTCTGTTTTTAGGTTAGTTGATCTTTCCGATCAGGTTTCCGTTGAATTCGAAATCGCGGGACGTACCGTAGCTGTGCGCACCGAACGAAAGCGTGAAACGCTTGGAAAGAGGCTTCTCGATGTAGAAAGCAGCGAGGACGTCCTTGATGTGCTTCTTGTCCTTGTCCGCGTATTCCGTATCCTCCCGATCGTGGATGTATTCCGCTTCGAGGATGATGCGGTAGTCGCGCGGCGTAAAGAGGAGACCTCCGGTGATCGGTGCAACCATGTCGATCGAACGCGTGTGCTTCTTGCCGTTTGCATCGCGGTAAGTTTCTTCGGCATCGATTCCCATGAAAGCTCCTTCGAGGAAGAGATAGGCGAGACCGCTTACAATCGGCGTCTTGCCCTGGAGCGAAATCGTGTGGCGGACATCCGTATCGTCATCGTGAATCAGGTCGAAGACATTCGTGCGGTATCCGAGATCGAGGTTCAGGAATTCGATGCCGGAAAGGTCATGGAAGCGGAACATCAAGCGGAGGTCGCCCGTATTGAGGTTTGGGGTCGTGCTGATGAAAGCCACATCCATCGTCATCGTCTCGGTCGGCGTAAGCGTGAACTGCAACGCGTTTTCGCTGTTCGTTCCGGACTTGAATCCGTGGTAGTAGCCATCGACGTAGTTTCCGAAGTAGTCGCCGTTCTTCTGGGTGAATTCCCAGCGTCCGAGCTTGAACGCCAGATACTTCGTGTGCTGTTCCGCCCAGGCCTCGTGGATTTCGAAGAGGTCGCGATATTCGTAGGAATCGGAAGTGTCGCCGTTAGCCGTGTGGCGCGCATGATACTGGTTGTCCATCAGGTCGCCCGGATACATCCAGACGAGGATCCGACCGTTAAAGTCGTTCGAATGGGTTTCAAGTCCGAGGTTCGCACGTCCCCACCATTCCTCGAAGTTGTCGCTGTTCTTGTCGTCTTCGCTAGTCCAGAGGACCTTGCCCGCCTGGATTTCGAAGCTCGCATTGATGTCAAAGACAAACTCGCCCGCCTTGAAGAGCGGTTCCTTTTTCACCTTTTTCTTTTCTTCGGTTCCGGCTGCCGCCATGGAATAATCTTCGGCGGGAGCTTGCGGAGCGACGGAAGCCTTCGCCGTGTCAGCGGATGCGGCAACCTTGGTTGTATCGGTCGCGGGAGTTTCCGCCTTGAGCGTATCTGCGCTTTCGACAACCGCTTCAGCGGACGCGGTAACCGTGGAGTCCGCATTCGGAGATGTTTTCGCCTCTTCCGCGACATTTGCGGAGTCCGCTTTCGGGAGAGCGGCAGTCGTGTCCGCGGAAGCCTTTGCGGTATCCGCTACGGCGACCTTTGCCGAATCGCCTTGAACAGTTTTTTCCGAGATGGCTTCGGCCTTTGCCGTATCCGCGACAACCGCCTTTGCCACATCCTTGGCAGGAAGCGTCGAGACGGAATCCTCCGGAGCAGCCTTCGCCGAGGAATCAACGTTAGCGGCAGCTGTCGTCTGGACCTTTGCCGAATCAACAGCGGCATTCGCTTTCGGTGCCGTTTGCGCAAACAGCGCGGTTGCCATTGCAAGGGACGCAAATAGAACTTTATTCATCTGATTCTCCTTATCCAAGAAAATTTCATTTCCAATAATAACAAAAAAGGAATCGCTTTGTTAAATTTTATTTATGAACCGCGTCGAAAATTCCCGAATCCTTTTTTTGGACGAAAAACCCATCCGCCGCCTGCTGGAGTTCCGCTCGGAATTTTACCCGACGATGCTCCGGGTGCTCGATATCGTCTATACGCGCGGAATCCAGATGGTCGCGTCCCCGATTTCCCTGGCGAACATTTCCCACCGGGCCTATGCAAAAGGCGAACCGGTCCTTGCCCGCGAATACAAGGAATTTTTCACGAAAAGCTCGCAGTTCATGCTCCGCGAAGTGGATGCGGAAATCGCCCTGGTCTCGGCGAAGTTCCGAGCGGAAAGGGCTCTGGGCATCGAAGATTCCCTGCAGATGGCGACCGCCTACGTATGCGGTGCGGACCTCGTCCTTTCGGAAAACGCTTCGCTCAAGGATCTAGGCAACATGAACGTCGTCCTGCTTTCGGAACTCGCCTGAATTTGCTAAATTTTCCGCGTAACAAGTTCTGGAGTTTTTGCCATGTCCAAGTATTATCCTGTAATCGGCCTTGAAATCCATTGCCAGCTAGCGACAAAGACGAAGATGTTCTGCGGTTGCGAAGTCGAGGTGAACACAAGCCCGAACAAGCATGTGTGCCCGGTATGCCTGGGATTTCCGGGGGCGATGCCCGTCCCGAACAAGAAGGCCGTAGAATATGCGATCCGGCTTGGACTTGCGCTGCACTGCGAAATCGACCTGAACGCGATGTGGACCCGCAAGAACTATTTCTATCCCGACCTTCCGAAGGGCTACCAGATTACGCAGACCGGCGGGCTTCCGATTTACGACCATCCGATTTGCAAAAACGGCTGGCTTGAAATTACGCGCGCAGACGGGACC
>JBNMGX010000283.1:0-3081 GCA_050872465.1 Hallerella sp. | reverse complement strand
TGGCCCGCATGAATTCGTAGTTGTCTATCTTCACGTTCCCCCGCTGGACGGGGAAGTACTTCTCGATCTTTGCAAACTGTTCGCGCGTGAGTTCCATGAGGAAATTGTAGAATATTTATCGCGTTGTGTCAACAGGCTCTAGTCCCTAAATCTAGACGTCCACGGTTCTAACCACTGCCCACTCCACTAAGCCTAGACGTCAGCGGATCAATTCAAGAATCCTATATTTTCCTAGTGTCTGTCATCCTTTTTAATAAGCCGTTCGGCGTTCTCAGCCAGTTCACCCCCGAAGGAAACCACCCCGCCCTAAACACCTTTGGCTTTCCCAAAGACATCTATGCGGCGGGACGGCTCGACCATGACAGCGAAGGCGCCCTGCTCCTCACCGACGACGGCAAGCTTATCAAGCGGCTGCTCGATCCTGAAATACACCATCCGCGGACCTATCTGGTCCAGGTCGAAGGCGAAATTTCAAAGGAAGCCTTGCAAAAGCTTGAAAGCGGCGTTCTCATCAAAGGCTACAGGACAAGGCCGTGCACGGCAAGAGCGGTTCCCACTCCCGAATGGCTTTGGGAAAGAAATCCCCCGATTCGAAAACGGAAAAACATTCCCACATCCTGGATTGAAATCACGCTTACCGAAGGAAAGAATCGGCAGGTCCGTCGCATGACGGCAGCCGTCGGATTCCCGACTCTTCGACTGGTCCGCACCCGCATCGGAAACGTCCCGCTCGGCGATTTGCAGCCGGGAAAGTGGCGAAAAATCGAGGGGAAAATTTTTTAGTCTAGCGGAAAAGCCTGTGGAACATTCCCTTCTTTTCGTTTTCGATTTTCGGGATGTCCTTTGCGGGTATTTCCGAAACGCTCTCGGCGATAACTTCGGTCGTTTCTTCGGCGACTTTTGCATTCGCGTT
Source organism: Hallerella sp. (assembly GCA_050872465.1). GTDB lineage: Bacteria > Fibrobacterota > Fibrobacteria > Fibrobacterales > Fibrobacteraceae > Hallerella. The sequence goes on along the minus strand of JBNMGX010000283.1, from coordinate 2,168 downwards.
TTGCGGAACCCAAGGTTCCTGGACGTTGTGTTCCCAATCGACGCTCGGAATGGTCGGATGCGCGACGACAATCGGAAGTCCGAGGATTTCGCGAGCACGGTTTAAGGCGGCATCGATATTCGCGAGGACGTTCTGTTCCCCGATATTTTTCAAAAGCCCCGACTTGGAAAGCGCGACGATCGGCTGGGAATGGACACCGGAAAGCAAGAGCTGCGTCCCTTCGGAGCGGCACTTGGGAAGCAGTCCCTCGATCATCTGGATTCCCGCGGCATCGATCGACGGAACCTGCCGCATCCGGAGAATCAGAATTTTTGGATGCGAACTGGTCATGTCCAGCGCCGCCTTGAACTTTTCGACAGCCCCGAAGAAAAGCGATCCCATGATTTCAAAGACGGCGACTCCGTGCGGAACGTGGCGGCTCGCGATGTTGTTCGGATCCGCAAGTTCTTCATCGTCCTCGTGAAGCTCTTCCGTCACATATTCGACCTCCGCTACGTCCGACATCCGGCGGATAAAGAGTATCGCAGCAAGCAAAACACCCACTTCGATAGCGATCGTCAAATCCATCACAACGGTCAGGACAAAAGTCGCGAGCAGAACCGTCACGTCGCTCTTGGGCGCCCCCTTGACAAGCTTTGCAAAGTTCTTGTAGCCGCACATGTTAAACGCGACCTGGAAAAGGACCGCAGCGAGAGCCGCCATCGGAATCATCTCCGCATACTTTCCAAAAAGCAGCATGATAAGCAGAAGGATTACAGCGTGGACCAGTCCCGAAACCGGGCTTACCGCGCCGTTCTTGATATTTGTCGCCGTGCGCGCAATCGCCCCTGTCGCCGGAATGCCGCCAAAAATCGGGGAAAGAATGTTCGCAATTCCCTGCCCCATCAGTTCCGTATTCGAGCGGTGCCGAGTTCCCGTCATGCCGTCCGCAACGACCGCGGAAAGCAAAGATTCAATCGCCCCGAGAATCGCAATCGTGAGCGCGGGCTGGAAAACCTGGCGCATCATTTCCAGGCTGATATTCGGCAAATGCGGAGTCGGGAATCCCGTCGGAATCTGGTTCTTCGATCCAATCGTCATCACGCCGTTCGCATCGTCCCAGCCTAAAATTTTAACGAGAGCCGTAGCGAGGACGATAGCTATCAGGGACCCCGGAATCTTATTCGTCACCTTCGGCCAAAAGAGGCAGACAAGCAGAGCGAAAATTCCCACGACGACCGAATAGAGATTTGTCGAGCCGATTGACTTTGCGTACAAGGTAATCTTCCCGATGGCGTCTGCGGGTTCGGAAACTCCCGCCGGGAAATGCAGCCCCAAAAAGTTTGGAACCTGCCCGAGCGCGATGATGATGGCGATACCCGCGGTAAAGCCGACCGTCACCGGGAACGGGATGAACTTGATGATCGCGCCGAGCTTTGCGATGCCGAAAATGACAAGCATGACACCCGCCATGAGCGTCGCTGTCGCAAGCCCATCATATCCGTATTTAGAAACGATTCCATAGACGATGACGATGAACGCGCCGGTCGGTCCGCCGATCTGGAAGCGGCTCCCCCCGAAAAAGGAAATCGCAAAGCCCGCAATAATCGCCGTGTAGAGGCCTTTCTCCGGTCCCACGCCGCTCGCAATGGCAAAGGCGATGGCAAGCGGAAGCGCCAAGATGCCGACAATCAAACCGGACATTAAATCTTTGGCGAGAAGCTGTTTCGAATAACCTTTGCGGAGCTGCTTGAAAAGCTCCGGCACATACATTTGCATCTTTGGCATAAGTGCCGCCAAAGGTAGGAAAAAAACGAAATGTTTTAAAGTGTTTACAAATTATTTTTTTACGAACCGGAAATCAGCCTGTCAAAATCGATATCGCTGACCTGCTCCGCGATGATTTCCGGCTGCCGAGCGAGCCGCTGGACATCGCGCGCCTTCGTCTCGCCGCAGAGGACTAGCGCAAAACGGCATCCCGCCCGGATCGCCAGCTCGAAATCCGTGTAAAGGCGGTCGCCCACAAAAAGGATTTCCTCGGGCCGAAAGGCTTTCAATAGCGGAGCGAGCATTTCGGGATTCGGCTTCCCGAAAATCCGGGAAGGTTCCCGCCCGGTCGCCGCCTTGAACATCGCCATGAAACTCCCGACATCCGGAACGGGACCCAAGGCGTCCGGGCAGACAAAATC
>JBNMGX010000282.1:0-3085 GCA_050872465.1 Hallerella sp. | reverse complement strand
TTCTTTTGCGATTGGAAAAACAGCAGATAGATCCGAGCGATTCGCGGCACAGGCAGGAGCTGATGGAGAAGCCGCAGACCGACATCTTCGCCCCTCCCGATGAAAATCCGCAGCTCTTGCTCGAAGAGATCCGCCGACTGAAACCGGAAGAGATGACCCCGCTCGAAGCGCTTTCGAAACTTTCGGAACTCAAGGCCTATTACGGAAAGTGATATGGAAGCGATAGACTTTTCTGCGCTCGAAGAGTTTGTTTACGAGAACCGCCTGATCGGCGAGAATTCCGTGCACGGGCTTTTGCATTGGCACCAGGTGGAATTCAACGGGCTGTTGCTTTCGCGGGAAATGCTTGCCGACGAGACGGTCGTTCGGCTCTTTGCGCTGTTTCATGATTCGCGGCGCGTTTCGGACAGTTACGACGAGGAGCATGGAAAGTTCGGGGCGGATTTTGCCCGGAAGCTTTTCGGGAAGAGGTTTGCACTTGATGTGCCGCGGCTTGAAAAATTGCTGTATGCGTGTGAGAACCACACGACGGAACATGCGAGCGGAGACGCGACCATCGACACGTGCTACGATGCGGACAGGCTCGACCTGGGACGCGTCGGAATCATCCCCGACCCGGAAAAGATGGCAACGCCTTTTGGAAAGAAGCTGGCTCAGAAAATGCAGGATGTCCCGCCGGAAAGGCATCGCGTGTGGATTCAAAATTTTGCGGAAACGAACTTCGGGCGGTCCGCTTAAAAATTCGTTTATTATTTTTCCTTTGTGCTGAAACTCGTTCTACAGTCCTTTATTCCGCTGCTTGCCGCGTTCCCGCTCTTTACGGTGATTGTCGAATTTCGCGACAGGTCGTGTGTGCGGCATCGGTTGCCGTGGCTTGTATTTTCCTGCGTGTTTTTCCTGTGGCACGGAATCGTTTCGCGGTTCATCTCGGAATCGGATTTCTTGCGTCCGACGGTTTCCCTGGGCGATCTTGCGCTGCTCTTCTTCTTTACGGTTCTGTGGATTCGGGAAGAAAACCGCAAGGCCGAGGAACCGTTGAAAAAGCCTTTTCTCTTGCGGGGAATTTTCGGGCTTTTCCTTTTTTCCGCGGTCCTCGTCGTTTCGACCTATATCATCCGACCGGCCATTTTTCTCTTGCCGCTGTTTGCGGCGATTCTGTTTGCGTTTTTCTGCGACCGGCTCTATTCGTCCCGGTCGTTCTATCCGAAGCCTCGGGTGCATCTCGTCTTTTGCTTCTATGCGCTTTCCCTGCTTCTGGTTTTGCCCGTCTTTCGCTTGCTTTTTTTGTTCCAGATTGCCTATGTCTTTATCCGCAGGCTGCAGAACTGGATTCTCCACAAGGACAGGATTGTCGATTCCTACGAGGAGGAACGCCGGGTCAATCACCGGATCATCGCGAAGATGGGGGAGACCGTCGATGACTTCTCAGACTTGCACGAATCGCTTTCGAATTTCCTTTCAACGCTTGCGGAAGGCATCGAGGCGAAATCCGCTGCGGTCTACATCTGGGATGAAAAGGAAAGGCTCTTTCGCTGCTCGGATCTTTACGGGGTCTTTTTTCCGCTTGTCTCCGGAAACGAGATGAGCTTTACGCATCTGGAAACCCTGAAAAAAATCGCCTTTTCGCAAAACATTTCCGACGAGAAAAATGTCGTCTGGGAATGCGGGGCGACGCGGACGGGAATCTTCATGCCGTTTGCGGGGCGCGACGAGCGGATTCTTTCCCTGGGAAGCCGTGCAGCGAATATCCGTTCCCTGATCCTCGAACCGCTTTGCTTTGAACAGCAGCTTCTGGGTGTCTTGGTCGTCGAAAACAAGCAATACGAGCGTTACTTTACGGAAAGCGATTATTATCTGGCCCAGAATTTTGCCCACTATGCAACGATGATTCTGAAGGCGCACGATGCGGCGCTCGAACGGCAGAACCGTGCGCGGACGCAGGCGGAACTGCAACTGGGCTTTCACATCCAGACGGGGCTCTTGCCGCATTCGATTCCCGAGTTTTCGGGCATTTCGCTTGCGGGTTCGATGACTCCTGCGAAGGAAATCGGCGGCGACTATTTTGACTTTTTGAACCTGCCGAACGGAAACCTGGGAATCGTCATCGGTGACGTTTCTGGCAAGGGCGTTCCCGCCGGGATGGTGATGACTTCGCTGTATGCGTTTCTTCATGCGGAGTGCCGTTATTTTGCGAATACCTACCGGACGCTCGTCCATGTGAATGCGGACCTTTCGAACCACATTTCGGAAACGATGTTCGCCTCGCTTCTGTTCTTTGAATGGAATCCCCGGTCGAAAGCCTTGCACTATACGAGCTGCGGACACGAACACATCTTGCATTTTAAAAAAGCGGAAAACCGTCTGGAAACGATTCGGAGCGGAGGCATTGCGCTCGGGATGGTCGCGGACAACAGCAAGATTATTCGGGAAAAGTCCCTGCTCGTAAAGCCCGGGGATACGGTGTTGCTCTATACGGACGGCGTGACGGAAGCTTCGAACGAATCGCGCGAAATGTTCGGGCTTGAACGCCTCAAGACTTTTGCCGAAAAATACGAGGCTCTCTCCGCGGACGAAATACGCTTGGCGCTTCTCGATGAACTGCGGAATTTTGCGCACGGGGCCGCCCAGGCGGACGACATTACGATTCTCGTGATGAAATTTTAGGGCGGGACTTTAGGGCGACAAAAAAAGGCTTCCCGTTGGGGGAAGCCTTTGAAATTTACCCGGCTTACTTGGAAAGCGCGTGGAAGAGGGCGAACACCATGCCCGGGCGGAAGTATTTGCCCGCCGTATATTTGAGCGCGGTGCTGTGGAGCAGCGTAAAGAGGGCTTCTTTGGAAAGCTTCGCCTTTTTTGCGAGCGGGCCGAAGCTCTTCTTGAACGTGGCGAAATTTTTCGAGAGCTTCGGGGATATCCGACCGTCGGCGAGGAGGGCGCCTTTTCTTTCGAGTTCCGCAACGAGAGCCTTTGCCGCCGAAGGGGAAACGCCGAGCTTTTCGAGCGCGTCTTCGTGCAGCTTGCAGGAACCGTTGAAACCTTCCGGTGCCGCGAACGGAACCTTCGCTTCGTCGTAGAGGTTCTGGAT
>JBNMGX010000281.1:0-3087 GCA_050872465.1 Hallerella sp. | reverse complement strand
GGGGAGTGGGGCGTTCCTGTTCACGATGACAGAAAAATGTTCGAATATCTGCTCATGGAATCGATGAGCTGTGGGCTTTCGTGGATGTTGATGCTTTTCAAGCGAAATGTTTTTGCCGAGTGCTTTGCGAATTTTGATTTTGAAAAGATTGCGAAATTTTCGGACGATGATGTTCGTCGCATTTTGGAAACTCCCGGAATGATTCGCTCCGAGCGCAAAGTGCACGCGATTATTTCCAATGCGAAATGCTTTTTGAATGTGCGAAAGGAATGCGGATCGTTCTGCGATTACCTTTGGCGGTTTACCGACGGGAAATGCATCGTTTACCAGAAACTTCAACATGGAATTTTGGAAACCCGCAATCAACTGTCGGATGAAATCGCTAAAGACCTGAAAAGACGCGGATTTAAATACCTAGGGAGCGTGATTCTCTATTCGCATTTGCAGGGCGTCGGAATTTTTAACGCCCATGCTCCGGATTGTCCTTGCTATCAAAAATTACTTGCAATGACTCGGGTGGAAGTAAGATGAAGAAGTCAAAAAAAATCGACCTTTTGAAAGGTTCGCTTTGGAAGCAAATCCTCGCGTTTGCGCTGCCGCTAGCCTTTACGGGGATTCTGCAGCAACTTTTTAACGCGGCGGATATCGCTGTCGTTGGGCGCTTTGTCGGCGACGAGGCGATGGCGGCTGTCGGTTCTACGGCTCCGCTTATTAATTTATTTGTAAACATTTTCGTCGGGCTTTCCATTGGAGCGAATGTCGTCATTACGCAGTTTATCGGCAAAAAGGATCCGAAAGCGATCCATGCGGCGGTTCATACCGCCTTGGTCGTTTCTTTTGCAAGCGGGATTCTTGTTGCATTCTCCGGTTGGATTTTGCTCGAACCGATGCTGCGTTTTATGGATACGCCGGAGAATGTTTTCCCGCTTTCGAAAATTTATCTGATGTGGTATTTTGTCGGCATTCCTTTTATGATGCTGTATGATTTCGAAGCCGCGATTTTTCGCAGTGTCGGCGACACGCGAACTCCGCTTTTTGCCTTGATCATCGGTGGGCTTTTGAACGTAGCTTTGAATCTTCTTTTTGTCGTTGTTTTCGGGATGGGCGTTTCGGGGGTTGCCGTGGCGACGCTTGTCTCGGGCGTTGTCTGCTCGGCGATTCTCTTTGTAAAGCTTCGACGGACTCATTTGCCGATTCATCTGGAATATGCCCGCTTGCACGTAGATAAAAAAATTCTCTGGAAAATATTTAAAATCGGATTTCCAGCTGGAATACAAGGAATCGTTTTCAGTTTTTCAAATGTTTGCATCCAAGGCGGAATTAATTCGCTGGGTTCCGATGTAATGGCCGGTTCCGCAATCGGTTTCAATGTCGAGATATTCGTTTACTTTATCGTGAATTCTTTTGGACAGGCGGCGGTGACTTTCATCGGACAAAACTTCGGAGCGCACAATTTAAAGCGTTGCCGGGAAGTCGTTGTACAAAGTTTGCTTTTGGATTTGATTTTTACGAACGCAATTGGACTAAGCTTTATCCTGTTCGGAGAAAAAGTTGTCGGGCTTTTTTCGACGAGCGATGCGGTTGTGATGTATGGGTTTATTCGGATGCTGGTTGTCGTCGGGTTTGAATCGTTGAATGTCATGATTGAAGTTTTTAGCGGTGCGATTCGCGGACTGGGAAATTCTTTCCTTCCCGCACTCATCTGCATTGTCGGAATTTGCGGTGTGCGGATGGTTTGGCTCTATACGGTTTTTCCGATTGCACCCAGTTTTCACTTGCTTCTTGCCGTGTACCCGATTAGCTGGGCGGTCGCCGCATTTGCGCTTGTGATTTGTTATTATATTACGAAGAAACAGGTTTTTCGCTTGCCGAAAATTTCAAAGTGAGTTATCGATGAAATTGATTTCTTGGAATGTTGCCGGATTTCGCGCGTGCCTTAAAAAAGGTTTTCCCGAATTTTTCAATGCAATCGATGCGGATGTCTTTTGCTTGCAGGAAGTCAAGGCGGAAATGTCGCAAATCGATTTTCATCCGCAGGGTTACGGGGAATTTCTTTTCCCGGCGAAACGAAAAGGTTATTCGGGAACGCTCGTTTACAGCCGTGCGGAACCGCTCAGCGTGCAGTATGGATTCGGCGAACAGGAATACGATGACGAAGGCCGTTCGATTACCGTAGAGTACGAAAATTTTTACCTGGTGACGGTTTATGTCCCCAACGTCAAGCGCGACCTTTCCCGCTTAGCGTCCCGCATGAATTTTGAAGAAACATTTAAGTCCTATTTGCATCTGCTCGAAAGGAAAAAGCCTGTTGTCGTGTGCGGAGACCTGAATGTCGCGCACGAGGAAATCGACATTTACAACGCCCGGGCAAACCGCGGGCATGCAGGCTTTACCGACGAGGAACGCTGCAAATTTTCGGAACTCTTGGCGAGCGGCTTTGTCGATACGTTTCGTGAACTCCACCCGAACAAAGTAGCGTACAGCTGGTGGAGCTATTTCGGACATGCCCGGGAGCATAATTCCGGTTGGCGGCTGGACTATTTTCTGGTTTCGGAAAAAATTTTCCCGTCTGTCAAGGATTCCAAAATTTATGATGAAATCCTTGGCAGCGACCATTGTCCGGTGGGACTTGAACTGAATTTTTAGAAATCGTTTCCGGTCAGGTGCTGAGCAGCAGGATGGCGAGAACCTGGGCGGTCAGGATGCGGAGAAGCATCGTGAGCGGATAGACGGATGCGTAGGCGACATTTGTCGCTTCGGAACTGGAAAGCCCGTTGGCGAAAGCGAGAGCGGGCGGGTCGGTCATCGAACCGGCAATCATTCCGCAGAGGCTCAGGTAGTTTACCTTAAAGACTAGCTTCCCGACGATTCCCGCAATCATCAGCGGGATGAACGTGATGAGCGCAGCTAATCCCATGTAATAGAAACCGTCACCGTTCAGAAGGACATCAAAGAATCGGATGCCTGCGTTGAGGCCTACACATGTGAGGAAAAGCGTGATTCCGAGTTCGCGAAGCATTAGGTTCGCACTTGCCGCCATGAAGAAGTTGAGCGGGCCGATTTTCCGTTTGCGCGAGAGAAGGATGG
>JBNMGX010000280.1:0-3099 GCA_050872465.1 Hallerella sp. | reverse complement strand
CATAAGGACCGAGGCGCTAATGAAAGCTGGGTTCCTCAAGCGACTTGGAATTTTATTACGCAATTCTAGAATTTCTTGTTCAAAAAAAATCGTTCCTGAAAGGGAACGATTTTTTTTCCTAAAAACGGGTTTATTATAACTCGCTTTTAGAATTGGCTTAGGAATCGTTGGTCGTTTGATGTCAGAAGCCCGATTTCCGGAATTTCGTGACGGAGCATGGCGATGCGGTCAAGCCCGAAACCAAAGGCGAAGCCTGTGTACTTTTCGGGATCGATTCCGCAATTCTTGAAAACGTTCGGATCGACGGATCCGCAGCCTCCGATTTCCATCCAGCCGGTTCCCTTGCAGCGTTTGCAGCCTTTACCGCCGCAGAAAACGCAGCTCACGTCCATTTCCGCGGAAGGTTCCGTGAACGGGAAGAAGCTCGGGCGGAAACGCGTTTTTACGCCTTCGCCGAAAAGCTTGTTCATGAAAATCTGGAGGACTCCCTTGAGCTGCGCAAAGGTAATCGTTTCATCGACGACCAGGCCTTCGCATTGCTGGAACATCGGAGCGTGCGTCGCATCGTTATCGACGCGGAAAACGTGTCCCGGTGCGATCATCCGGAAAGGCGGCTTGTGCGTTTCCATGTAGTGGATCTGCGTGTCGGACGTTTGCGTGCGAAGCATGACCTTGTCGCCTAGATAGAACGTATCCTGCATGTCGCGGCTCGGATGGTCGGGCGGCGTGTTGAGCGCTTCGAAGTTATACCAGTCCGTTTCGATATCCTTTCCCGAATCGACGGCGAATCCCATTTGCGAAAAGAAGTCGATGATTTCTTCGCGGACGTCATAGACCGGATGCGTGGAACCGGCGGGAATGCCGTTTCCCGGAAGGCTGATATCCGTCCAGCCTTTTTCGAGTTCCGCTTCGAGCGCCTTTTTCTTCGCTTCTTCGAGCGCCTTGTCGATTTTTTCGGAAACGCTCTGTTTCAGTTCGTTGACGAGCTTTCCAAAAGAGGGACGCTCTTCGGCGGAGAGGTTCGCCATCTGCTTCATGAGACCGGTAATCTGGCCTTTTTTTCCGAGCCACTTGACGCGGAGCGCATCGACGGCTTCCTTGACATTGAGCTTTGTTTCGGCGAGTTCCGTTTCAAAGGCCTCGCGCATTTGGGAAAGTTTTTCGTTCATAACGTTTCAAAAGTAGAAAATTTATGTCTGGATCCCCGAAAAAACGGATTTCATCCTTCCAGTTTGTTTGAAAGGTAATGCGGCGCGGTCTTTTTGATAAAGAAGATTGCGGAAACGAGCAGAAGCGCTGCGCAGCAGAAGAACATTGTCGCATACGAGAACGCTTCGGCAAGCGGTCCGCCGACGAGAATTCCCGTTCCGATGCCTAGATCCCAGCCGGTGAGATAGGTGCTGGTCGCGGTACCGCGCTGGTCGTGCCTTGCGAGGTTCACACACATCGTCTGGTAACCGGGAAATACGAGGCCGAGACCCGAGCCGATGAAAAACGCAGACAGGAGAAAGACGATTTGGTCGGGAATCAGGGAGAAGAGGAAATACGCTGCGGTGACAAGAGCTAGCCCGATGGAAACGAGGCGCGTCAGGTAACCGCGGTCGATGAGCTTTCCCGTGAGAAGCCTCGACGAGATAAGCCCGACAGCGATGAGCGCATAGAAGTATCCGGAACCGGAAAGATTGTTCTGGCGCGCGTATAGGGCTACGTAATTGGTGAGCGGTCCGTAGGCGCAGCCGATAAAAAGCATATTCAGAAACTGCGGAATCGCCTTGGTGAGAAAGAATCTATCGAGGGAAAGCGGAACGGCGTCTTTTTTGATGGGCTTGAGCTTTGTGCGGATGGGAAGGATTAAAAGCAGTCCGATGACGCACAGGGCGATGGATAGGGCGATGACCGGACTTGCTCCGTGGGATTCGTAGAGAAACATTCCCGTCATCGGGCCTGTCGCAAAGGCGAGATTTGTCGTGACGCCGAAATACCCGATGCCTTCTCCCCGTCGGCTCGATGGCAGAACGTCGATGGCAATCGTGCTGCCGGCTGTGCTTGCGATGCCGAAGCTGATTCCGTGCAAGAGCCGGACGATTCCGAGGACAAGGAGCGCTCCCGCCGCAGCGTAACCGACGAACATCGCCGTGAAGAAAAAGTACATCACAAAGTAAAGCGGCTTTCGGGAAAAGCTATCGACGAGGAATCCCGCGAACGGGCGGCAGAACAGCGCTCCGATGGTGTAGAGAGAAATGATTATTCCGGAAACGGTCGCACCCGCACGGAATTTTTCAAAAATATATAGGGGGAGAATCGGCAAAAGTTCGTAGAAAGCGAAAAACAAGAGAAAATTTGTGATGCCGACAAGGACGAAGGCTCTTGACCAAAGTTTTTCCATGGCTTCGAAAATAGAATTTTTCTACATTTTCCGCGAATCAATTTCACAAGAGGATTCCGATATGGCGATTTCCGCTGTTCTGATTTTTGGCGCTCCGGGTTCCGGCAAGGGAACTGTCGGTGCAAAGCTTGCGGCGACGACTGCTCTCAAGCATCTTTCGACCGGGGATATTTTCCGTGGCATCGCTCCGTCGAGCGAATCCGGCAAACTGCTTGCCTCCTATTCGAGCAAGGGTCTGCTTGTCCCGGACGAGGCGACTGTCAAGATCTTTGCGCGCTACGTGGAAGGTCTCGTGAACACGAACCGTCTGAATCCGGACAAGGACACGCTTCTCCTTGATGGCATTCCCCGTACGGAATCCCAGGTGGATTTGATTCGTCCGATTGTCGATGTCAAGCATATTTTTGTCCTGGACATCAAGGACGAAGCGACCATCGTCGCGCGTCTCCTGAACCGGGCAAAGATTGAAGGACGCAAGGACGATGCCGATGAAAATGTCATCAAGAACCGCTTGAAAGTCTATCGCGAATCCACGGCGAAGGTTCTCGAAAAGTACGATCCGAAGATCATCAGCCACATCACGGGCGACAACACGCCGGATGAAGTTTTCCTGGATGTTCTCAAGGCTTACGTGGACTTTACCAAGTCCGCTAAATAGTTTTCTTTGAAGAGAATCAAAAAAGGAAACCGGTCGTTTCGGTTTCCTTTTCCTT
>JBNMGX010000279.1:0-3116 GCA_050872465.1 Hallerella sp. | reverse complement strand
TTCAAGGATAGGAGACTTTCGGCGAAACTTCTGTTCAGGTCTTTGTCGATGTATCTGCGGCAGGCTGCGGTCGCTTCGATGTTCGTGTGGACGAGGGCGATTTTTGCGGAAGGGCATCTGTCTGCGTAGCACTTGCTGTCGGCAGCCCATTTTTCGTAGAGCTTGATTCCTGTGAGTTCGTTGCCGTGGGTGCCGCCGGCGATGACGATTGTCTTGATTGGATCCATGCGTCTATTATACTAAAATTCGGCTCGGCTTCTTGCTTTTTTGCCGGTTTTTGCGGAAAACCGCACCGCTACGCGGTTTCTCGCCTGTCCAAGTGTTAAATCTCGGTTAAGAAAGTCGGTGAAAATCCGGGGGCTTTTTTCGTCCGGGTGTGTAAATCGTGTGTCATCGGGAATGCCCTAGAGGGAATCCGCGGCGGCTTCGAGGTCGCTCGGGAGCAGGTGCGAGTAGATGGAAAGGGTGAGGGCCACGTTCTCGTGCCGCATAAGCAGCTGGACCGCCTTGATGGACGCCCCGCCGATGAGCAGGTTCGACGCGAACGAGTGGCGGAAGCGGTGGAAGTGCGCGCCTTCCGGGGAAAGTCCGGCACGATCTACGGTGGCGGCGAGGTGCTTACCGTCCGCTCGGACCTGGGACAGCCGGGGAAATAGAAAGCCTTCCCGGATTCCCGACCTTTCCCTGTATTCGTCGAGGTGTCTTGCGAGGCGCTTCCCAACGGGCAGGGACGAATACTTTCCGCGCTTCCCGGTGACGCGGAGCTTTCCCCCTGCGATGTCCTCGGCGCGGACCTTCTGCGCCTCGGTGCGCCGCAGCCCGGCGAAAGCCATGAACGCGTAAAAACAGCGGTATTCCGAGTTTGTTTCCGCCCCGATGATGCGCTCGCACTGCTCGACGGTCCAGAACTCGCGGGGCTTCCGCGCTATCCTCGGCGGGTGGATGTTCCGGAATGGGTTCTTGACGGAGATGTCGAAGTCGTCTATCGCCCAGCGGAAGAAGGACCGGAGCGCTCCTATTTCGCAGGCTACGGTCTGCGGCGACTTTCTCGCTAGCGCTGCCATGAAGCCGTTCGCGGATCTTGCCGAGAAGTCCGCGATTCCGGCTATCCCCTGTTCCCTGCAGAACCGGGAAAGTTCGTCGAGATAGCGGGAGTAGAGTGCGATCGTTCCGGGGTCGCGTCGCCGGACGCCGCCGACGTTCCTGAGGTACGCCTCGGCGCATTCTCCGATTCCCGGGTTTTTCGGTTCGTTCCGTTCGGGGAGGAACCGCGATGCGTTCGCCTTGGCGAGCCAATCGAGGGCGTTCTTCCGGCTGGTCGTGCCTAGCGAGACGTAGGACGTCTCCCCGGTTTCCGTGTCGAAGATGCGCCCGTACCAGGTCCTGTTGCCCCGCGACCTGTTCCGCTGGCTTATCCCGAATCGCTTCATTTGGCGACCCCTATCTTCGTGTTTTCGTTCACGAAGTCGGAAAGCCATTCCGGCAGGAACAGGTATTCGCAGCCTAGCCGGAGGTGGGAGAGCTTTCCCTGCCGGCACTTGAGCAGAATGGTCGGTTTCGAAAGTGCGAGAATTTCCGCCGCCTTTCCTGCCGTCATGTATTCCTTCCCGTTTATCTTTTTCGTGGTTCTCATCTCACCTCCTTGATTCCGAGTGTTTCCTTCAGATCTGCGTTTTCCTCCCTGAGGCGCTTCAGCTCGTCGGTCATGTCCTCCCATTCCCCGAGGGGGATGGTGACGAAGTAGGGTTCGTGGCGGACGGGGTAGCCGCCCGCGCCGGTGAATTCGGGTATGGGTCTCATTCGGGTTTCTCCTGTGTTTCGGGGGAATGTTCCCGCCTGTCCCGGTCGTATTCCTCGTTTCTTTCGTGCACGAGGAGTCTCAGCTTCTTCAGTCCTCGCGTCATTTCCGCGTAGGCGTTTTTTTCGTCGGCATGGAGCTTGTTCTGTTCGACGCCAGCCTGGAATTTCACGATGAAACGGATATCGTCGTCGGAGAGCTTGTACTTGACGAAAAGCTGCACGTCGATCCAGAACGTGTCCGGGTCGCTCCGTCGCCACGAGAACATTTCGCGTTCGCATGCGAGGAGCAGGTCGCCGACCTCGATTCCGCGGGGGCACTCGATGTAGGAGTTTCCCTTCGGGCGGCGGGACATCGTGTCCGCCAGCCACTTGAGCCAGTCGATGTCTCTGTCTGTCGCGTTCATTCCTTTTTCTCCTTCCTGCAATTGGCGGGGTCGGGACAGTAGTTCGGGAAGCGTCCGCAGTCCCAGCATTTCGCGATGCGCTTCCGGCGCTCGGCGTTGTATCTCGCCTCTTTCCTATGGCGTTCGATTCCTTTGTATTTCATTGGCTGTTCTCCTTTGGTTGTGTCGCCTTGGCACGGCGTCTTCTGTAGTATTCGCGGTGGTATGCGGTGAGGGCTTCCCTGTGCCTTTCCCGGTAGTCCCTCGCCATGGCGAGTTTTTTCTCGTGGTCGCGGCGGTACCGCTCGCGCCTCTTCGCCTTTTCGAGTTCCCTCCGTTCGGGCGTCCATTCCCTGCGGAGTTCCCTGCGGTGGGCGTTGATCTCTTCGCTGTGTGCCCGGTAGTGTTCCGCGGCGCGTTCACTGAAGAGCTTCCTGTTCGCGGCGTATCTCTTCCGGCAGTATTCCCGCATGTATTCCCGCTTGCGTTCCCGTTTGCGTCCGTTGCGGCTTTTCGCCGCCTTTGTCGCGCCTTCGTTCATCCGGTCGAAGCGTTCCGGGTCGAACGCCCTTTCCTTGGCGAGGCGGTAGAAGCCCTTTTCCGCTTCGGTCATCAGTACACCCCCATGATCTCGCGGCGCTTGAGTTCGAGGGTCGCAAGCTTCGTTTCGAGGGATTTGAGCGCCTGGTCGAGGTGGGCGGGGTCGCGGTATTCGCGGAAGTCTCTTGCGAGGCGGCGGACGCGGTTCTCGGTCGCGGAGTACTCGGCCATGGCGGCGTTCATCGCTTCGAGGCGCCAGGCCTGCTCGAGGGCGTATTCGGCGAAGATGCGCTCGCACTCGGTGAGCCTGTGGCCGTGGAGGGTTCCGTCGGCGAGAGCGCGCTTGAGTTCGTCCTTGCAGGTCATCCGGTTCGTCCCGGAGAAGTACTCGGA
>JBNMGX010000278.1:0-3126 GCA_050872465.1 Hallerella sp. | reverse complement strand
GTTCCCGGAAACTTTAGGCCCGAGGAAAGAAAAAGCGAAGCGATGGACGTTTCGGCGAGGAGCTTCAGGGCTTGCGTACTCGCACCATGCATCTTTCCGATTTCTTCGGCGGAACGCGTGATATCGGCAAGTACGAGGCGAAACGGAACGTGCGCACCGGTCGCGCGGATTAAGCGGTCTTTTTGAGGAAATTCCATGCGACAAATATAGGAAATCGGGAGAATTATTTAAAATCCGAATTACCCGTTATATTCCTTGAACCATTCCGCGAAGCGGGCGATGCCTTCCTCGAGCGAAACGCCCGGTCTGTAACCGATGTCCCTTTCGAGCGCTTCCGTGTCCGCCCAGGTGATTTCGACGTCGCCCGGCTGCATCGGCATCATGATTTTTTCGGCAACGCGGCCGAAATTTTTCTCGAGGATCGCAATAAAATCCATCAGCTTGACAGGTTCGCCGCGTCCGATATTATAGAGGCGGTTCAGCGGTTCCTTCTTTTCGATTCCGTCGTAAGCGATGCGCCTGATGCCTTCGACGATATCGTCGATGTAAGTGAAGTCCCGCATCATCTTGCCGTTGTTGAAAACCTTGATGGGACGGCCATGCGTGATGGCATCCGCAAAAAGCCACGGCGACATGTCGGGGCGTCCCCACGGGCCATAGACGGTAAAGAAACGCAGCCCGGTCAGGTTGAGCAGGAAAAGGTGGTGGTAGGTTTCTGCCATCAGTTCGTTCGAGCGCTTTGTCGCCGCATAGAGGCTCGACGGCTTTTCGACGCGGTCCGTTGTGCGGAAAGGCGTTTCGGTGTTCCGCCCATACACGCTCGACGACGACGCATAGACAAGATGTTTCGGCGGGTAGGCGCGGGCACATTCGAGGATGTTCAGAAAACCCGTAATGTTCGAATCGACATAGCTTTGCGGATTGACCAGGCTGTAGCGGACGCCCGCCTGGGCGGCAAGGTTCACGACTACATCGAAAGAATTGTCCTTGAAAAGGCGGAGAAGCTTTTCCTTGTCCGAAAGACTGCATTCGACAAAGGAAAATCGCTCGGAAGGAATCCGGGCGAGCCTGTCCCGTTTGAGCTTCGGGGAATAGTAGTCGTTCAGATTGTCGATTCCGATGACTTCGTGACCGTCTTTCAAAAAGGCGAGGGCCGTTTCGCAGCCGATGAATCCGGCGACGCCGGTGACTAGAATTTTCATGTTAGAATCCGATTCCGACAGAGAAGAACGGCGACGACATCGTGTCAAAGTCGAGCATGAACGAGTAATCGTCTTCGTTTCTGTGGTTGTTCCTGTATGTGTGGAAATAGATGTGCGATGAGCGGAATCCGGCAAGGAGTTCGACTCGGTGAATGTTGATTTCGAGCGCGACTCCGCGGGTATAGCCGAAGAGCGGCGTGTTCATGTAATAATCGTCATCGATGATCGAAAAGCCTGTCGTCCCGCCAAAAAATCCGAGCAAGCGGAACTGGTAATTTTTCAGTTCGAGGAACGAGAAGCCGACTTCGGCATTCAGCTGCAAAAGGACATTCTGGATGCTGAACTTTTTCCTCTTTTCCGGAGTCTCCTTGATGGCGGGTTCATAGCCGATATCGAACTTCTGGTATCCTAAAATTCCGAAGAACGAAATCCACTGGTTTAGCCCATAGCGTCCAACTACGCCCACCATGTCCGAAACATCGACATCAAGTCGGTAACTTTTACCGCCGCGGGTCATGTCGTAGTTCAAGTCCGCTTTATGCAATCTCGCCATTTCATACATGAATCCAATGCGGACGGGATGCTTCGGTTCTTCGATTTTTTTTGCGGCGATGTTTGAAGAATCTTGTTTTTCGGAAGTGGGCGCTTTTGTTTCGGTCTTGGAAGAATCGGCAGGTTGAGTGGTTACGTCTGTCTTGGAAATCGAATCCGAAACGGGAAAGCTTGTCCGGGAATCCGTCGGTGCGATTGATTCGGAATTCGGGACATCGACCGTTGCGCTATCCGCAACCCGGGCCGTATCGGGCATTTGGAGCGAATCGGAAGATTCAGTAGGCGCCGCGATGGCGGTGGAGTCGGTCGAAGCGAAAACCGTCCCGGCAGAAAACGCCGCGGCGAGAAACAGAGGGCGGAATTTGGAAAACGTTTGAACCATCACAGGCTAAGTTTATATTTTTTTTGGGAAAAAGACACGCTGAAATTGGCAGTTTTTTGAAAATTTACGCGATTTTTCATCCGCTTTGTAAAAAATTTGTGTATTTTCTGAGGGATTTTTTCCACTTGGAGATTTTTTTGATGCAAAAGAAATTCTTTTTGGCCGTGGGCGCATGCGCCCTTTCGCTTTGCCTTTCCGCCTGTTCCGACGAAATGGATCCGAACGATCCGGCGTCCGTCCGAAAGTATCTGACGAAGCAAAGCATTCCGCTCACTCCGAACAAGTTCATCTCGTATATCAATACCGGCGATACCGCGAAAATGTCGCTTTTCCTCAAGGCCGCTTACGATATCAATGCGGCGGACGACAACGGCAACAACGCGATGGCCATTGCCGTGAACAAGGGAAAGCTGGACATGATCCAGTATCTGGCGGACCATGGCGCAAAGCTCGACGGCACGAACAGCAACGGCAAGACGTTCCTGGAAGATGCGATTGAAAACAAGCGCAAGGAAATTGTGGAATTTCTTGTTGCGAAAATGAAGGAAACCGGTGAAATCCAGAGTGCGGCCCAGGCGGTAGCGCTTGCCGCAAAGCTCGGCTATGCGGACATTTTGCAGATTCTCGGCGATGCCGGAGCGCCTCTCGATACGCGCGGCGCAGACTCCTATTACCCGCTCCACTTGGCGGTCAAGGGAGGAAACTACGATGCGATGGTTTATCTGGTTTCCAAGGGCGTCAATGTGAACGCAACATGCGGACAGGGTTATTCGGTACTGGACTGGGCGAGAAACGAAGGCTACACGCGGCTGATCGCTTACCTGAAAAAGCACGGGGCAAAGAATACGCCAGCCTATATCAAGGAATTTGGACGCTAATCCTTTCAAGATTCTTGTTCGGCAACCGAAAACGCTCGCTTTTCTGCGGGCGTTTTTTGTATCTTTGCGCCATGAACAGATTGTTTTGCCTGATTCTCCTATTGGGTCTGGG
>JBNMGX010000277.1:0-3128 GCA_050872465.1 Hallerella sp. | reverse complement strand
TCCCGCCCTTGCCAGACGGAGGAAACCTCGATGCCGGGAATCAGTTCGATGCCGAGCATATCCGCATAGGGCTTTGTCGCCGTGTAGGAATCGAGCGTATCGTGGTCGGTGATGGAAATGCAGCTAAGTCCCCGGCGTTTGCAGAGTTTTACGACTTCGAGAGGGGTGAGCGAACCGTCCGAGAGGTTTGTGTGGATGTGCAGGTCGGCAAATCCCGTCTTTTGCCTGGGAGATTCGTTCATCGGGCGTTTCCGTCAAAAAGTCCGGCCAGGAATTCGGAGCGCTTTTCCGCATCGTCTCTGGCGAGAAGGCTCAGGTTCAGAAGCGGGAAGAACCGCTCGGAATCAAAGCCGAAGCGGTATGTCGCCCCGCAGACCTTGGCGAGGTAGAGCATCTGGAAGAGCGGCTTCGGTTCGAGATAGACGCTTACCGTGAAACGTGAACGGCAAAGCCTTTCCTGGATTTTTTTGAATTCGGGTTCCCCGTAGCGACAGCCTATCCCTGTGTAGTAGAGCGTTTCCGTTTGGATGCCGAGCGTTCGCAGAAACTCTTCGTGCCAGGCGTTGGCAAGAAAAAGCGTTCCCGGGATTTTTCGCGCATCGAGAAACTTCAGAAAATCCGCATAGGCGAGAATGTCACCGGGTAGCTCGGGGAGAATCACCAGAAGTCCGTTGATCTTTGTAAAATCGATCGGGTATTCAAACGCTTCGCTGGAATTTCCCGCGCGCTTCACGAACCACCGCAAAAGCGATTCCCGTGAACGAAACCTCTTGAAGAAGTATCGAATGGTGTCGGCGAAATAGGGCGAAGGTTTCAAGCGTTCTCTCCGATGTTAGGCGAAAGAAAATATAAATTTTCCGCGATGAGCAAAATAAAGTTCTACGCGATAAAGTCGCCTTCCGGGCAAAGAATCGTCACCTCCTGGGCGGAATGCGAACGGTTGACACACGGCGTCAAGGGATGTCTTTTCAAGTCGTTTGCGTCTCGCATCGAAGCGGAAGCCTGGCTTTCCGGGGTTTCGGAAAAGCATCCCGAAGGTCTCCGCATCTATGTCGATGGATCCTTTTCCCCGGATTTTGACAGGGCGGGCTGGGCCTTTGTCGCTGTCGAAAACGATAGGGAAATCGCGTCGGAAAGCGGAGTGACGGAATATCCCGCCGAAAGCCGCAACATCGACGGGGAACTTACGGCAAGTCTCCGGGCCCTCGCCTGGTTGAAACGTGAAGGAAGGCAGGGCGTGATCTGCCACGATTACGAGGGAATCGCCCGGTGGGCGCGTGGCGAATGGAAGGCGTCTAAGCCTGTCGCGGTCCGCTACCGGGAAGCGGTTCGGGCCTATCCCGATGCGAAATTCGAAAAGGTTCCGGCCCATTCGGGAGTCAAGTGGAACGAAATCGTCGATGAACGCGCCAAGAAAGCGATTGCCCGGGCGAAAGGCGCATTGAAGGCTTCTTCCGCATTGCCTCCCAAGGGAGAGGCTGTGGATCTTTTCGCCTAGTTTTCCTGCTTGCTCAGGCAGTGAAGGCTTCCGCCTTCGCGGATGACGCACGAACAGTCGATTCCGATGATTTTACGCTTCGGGAAAACCTTGGCAAAATAGGATTCGGCGAGGCTGTCGAACGGTTCTTCGTATTTGGGAAAGACGAGCGCGCCGTTCAGAAAGATGAAGTTCATGTAGGATGCCGGGAGCGTAGAGCGTCCGAGCTTTCTTTGCGTCGGAATCTGGAGCGGATCGACCGCTGCGGTTTCGCCGTAGTGCCGCTTGATCCAGGTCTCGAGAATCGTGCGGTTTCGGAGCAGACGCTTGAAGTTCGGCTTTGACTGGTCCGCTTCCCAGGCGACTGCAATACGGCTCGGGGAGACGAATCTTGCGACGTTATCGATATGACCGTCCGTGTGATCGCCGCAAAGCCCGTCGGGGAGAACAAGCAGGTCTTTTAGACCGAGCGCTTCGCGAATCGCCGCTTCGACTTTTCGGAGGTCCGCTTTCGGGTTCCGGTTCTTGCCGACAAGACAGGGGAGCGTCGTGATGCCGAGACCGTCCCCGTTCACTTCGACGGCACCGCCTTCGAGGATAAAGGGAAATTCCTTGACGGCAAGCCTTTTCTTCTCCGCGATTTTTTGCGGAACCCGTCTGTCGTTTTCCCACGGCGGAAATTTTTCGCCCCAGGCGTTAAACGCGAATTGGACGATCTTTTCCCGGCCTTTTTCGTTACAGGCAAAGAACGGTCCATAGTCGCGGATCCAAATGTCGTCCGTTTCTATCCGGATGAATTTCGGCTTGAACGGCGCCTTGGCGTAAAGCTTTTTCTTTTCCGCCGGCAGTAAAAAATCCGGCTGGATGAGAACGTTTGCCGTCTGGAACTCCGAAACGATTTCGATTAATTTGTAATAAAACTCGAAGATGCGTTCGCGGTTTTCGCCTTGCCAGTTCTTTTCGTTATGCGGAAAGGCGAGCCAGATTGCTTTCTGGGGTTCCCATTCGGCGGGATAATGCAGGTTCATGGCGTATCCCAGGTCTTGAGGATGTCTTTGTAGAGGTCCGTGCGGCGGTCGCGAAAATGCGGCCACCATCTGCGGTTGAATTCGATTTCGGACAGGGAAAGTTCCGCAACCGAAGTCCCGCAAAATTCGGATCCCAGGTTCTGGATGACGTAGCCGTCCGGCGCGGCGACAAAGGAATTTCCCCAGAATGTAAGGTTTCTTTCCGTGCCTATCCGGTTTGCCGCAAGGACAAAGACCCGGTTTGCGATGGCGTGTCCGCGCATGACGGTCATCCAGCTGTCCTTCTGCCGTTCATAGAGGCTTTCCGGTTCGCCGCTGTCCCAGCCGATTGCCGTCGGATAGATCAGGATGTCCGCGCCTTTGAGCGATTCGATGCGGGCCGCTTCGGGAAACCACTGGTCCCAGCAGATCAGGACGCCCAGCTTCCCGGCGGAAGTGGAAATCGGTGCAAATCCCGTATCGCCCGGAGCGAAGTAGTACTTTTCGAAAAATCCCGGGTCGTCGGGAATGTGGCTTTTGCGGTAAATCCCGGCGATGTTTCCGTCCCGCTCGAAGACGAACGCGCTGTTATAATAGATTCCGCGGGCGCGCTTCTCGAAAAAAGGGAACACAACGACGCTTTG
>JBNMGX010000276.1:0-3130 GCA_050872465.1 Hallerella sp. | reverse complement strand
GTTCACCGTGGATTTTCCGGTAGCCCGGTCGAACGGCAGGCACCAGTGCCACGCTTCCTTGTTTTCTTCGGCGATTCGGTAGCCTTTGCCCTTTTGCGTGTGGATGTGGACAACGATCGGACGCTTGGAATCCTTGACGCTCTTGAACACCTGGATGAGGCTCTGGATGTCGTTGCCGTTTTCTTCGTAAACATAGTCCAGACCGAACGCTTTGAAAATGTTGGATGTGCTGGTTCCCTTGGAATTGCGAAGTTCCTTGAGATTTTTGTAGATGCCGCCGTGGGTTTCGGCAATCGCCATCTCGTTGTCGTTTTCGACGATGATCAGGTTGGAGTTCAGTTCGGAACCCGCATAGTCGAGGGCTTCGAGCGCTTCGCCGCCTGAAAGCGAACCGTCCCCGATGAACGCGATGACATTTTCCGTTTCGCCGAGCAGGTCGCGGGCGCGGGCCATTCCCGTCGCAAGCGAAATGGACGTCGAAGTGTGCCCGACATTGAAGAGGTCATGTTCGGATTCCTCCGGGTTCGTGTAACCCGAATCGTCCTTGAAGTGAGAATCATCGATGTAGCCGGACTTGCGCCCTGTGAGCATCTTGTGCGTGTAGCTCTGGTGCGAAATGTCGAAGATGAATTTGTCACGCGGCGAATCGAAAACATAATGCAGCGCAATTTCCGCTTCGATGGATCCGAAGTTCGGGCCAAAATGTCCGCCGATTTTGGTAAGCCGATTGAAAAGGGCTTCGCGAATGTCCGCAGCGAGACTTTCGAGTTCCTCGGCGGTCATCTTTTTGATGTCTTTCGGGCTGTTTACCTTGTTCAATGTCTCGTACATAAAAACCTCTTTGAAAAATTCTGGCTATAATATACAACTTGGAGTTTACTCTAGGGCAAGGGGCTTGGGTGCATTTTTTTTTTCGCTGATTTCAGAATGAAAAAACTCCTTCCGAGAAAAGGAGAACCTCGGAAGGAGTATAAGGGGGAGTGTTTGGTACGCAATAAATTATTTAATTTACCCGTCCAGGCGCTCCGAATTTTTGTCGATATCGTTTACGGCTGTAACCAGCTATTGTTTCGCCTGCGCCTTTCCCCACGAATCCTTGAGACCGACCGTGCGGTTGAATACGAGACGTTCCGGCGTGGAATCCCTGGAATCCAGGCAGAAATAGCCCAGCCGCATGAACTGGTAGCGGTCTTCGAGAGTTGCGCGTGCGAGCATCGGTTCGAGCTTTGCCTGCTTTGTGACCAGAGATTCCGGGTTGAGGTAGTCGAGCGGATCCTTGCCTTCCGGGACGTCGCCCACATTTTCGATGGAGAAGAGGTTGTCGAAAAGGCGGACTTCCGCATCGATGGCCGTCGGCGCATAGACCCATTGGATCGTTCCCTTGACCTTTCTTCCGTTGGGAGCGTCACCGCCTTTGGTCGCCGGGTCATAAGTCGCATGAATTGTCGTCACGTTGCCGCCTGAGTCTTTTTCTACGCCCGTGCACTTGATGAAGTAGGCGCCTTTCAAACGGACTTCACCGTCGGGTTTCAGCCGGAAATACTTCTTCGGCGGATTTTCCATGAAGTCTTCGCGCTCGATGTAGAGTTCCCTGCCAAACGGCACCTTGCGCATCCCAGCGTTTGGATCTTCGGGATTGTTTTCCACCTCGACTTCTTCGACTTTGCCGCTTTCCCAGTTGTCGATGACGACCTTTACCGGGTCGAGAACCGCCATGGCACGCTGCGCGGTCCTGTTCAGCTCTTCGCGGATACAGAAGTAGAGCAGGTTGATATCGACCATGCTGTCCGCTTTCGAAATGCCGATGCGTTCGCAAAATTCGCGGATGGAAGACGGCGTATAGCCGCGGCGGCGCAGTCCGCAGACCGTCGGCATCCGGGGATCGTCCCACCCCATGACGCGCTTGCTCGTAACCAGTTCCAAGAGCTTCCGCTTGCTCATCACCGTGTAGGAAAGGTTGAGCCTCGCAAACTCGATCTGCTGCGGGAGATTTTCGAGAGAAAGCGCTTCTAGGAACCAGTTGTAAAGCGGCCGGTGCGCCTCGAATTCGAGCGTGCAGATGGAATGCGTGATGCCTTCAATCCAGTCGGAAAGCGGATGGGCGAAGTCATACATCGGGTAGATGCACCACTTGTCGCCTGTGCGGTGATGCGTCGCATGTTTAATCCGGTAAATCGCCGGGTCGCGCATGTTCATGTTCGGACTCGCCAAGTCGATTTTTGCGCGGAGAGTCTTTGCACCGTCGGCAAATTCGCCGGCCTTCATGCGGCGGAAAAGTTCCAGGTTTTCCTCGACGCTTCTGTCTCGAAACGGAGAAGGTTTTGACGGTTTTCCGGCATCGTTTCCGCGGTAATCCTTCATCTCTTCGGGCGAAAGGTCATCGACGTAGGCTTTGCCCAGCCTGATCAATTCTTCCGCAAAGTCGTAGAGCTTGTCGTAGTAGTCGCTCGCGTAGTGGACGGGTTCTTCCCAGTTGAATCCCAGCCAGTGGACATCGTTGTAAATCGAATCGACGTATTCCGTGTCTTCCTTCGTCGGGTTCGTGTCGTCGAAGCGGAGGTTCGTCTTGCCGCCAAACTTTTTCGCCGTGCCGAAGTTCAGGCAGATGCTCTTCGCATGCCCGATGTGGATGTAGCCGTTCGGTTCTGGCGGAAATCGGGTGAGGACATGATGGCGCTTGCCGCTTTTGAGATCGCTTGCGACGATATCTTGGATGAAGTTGGTCGGTTCCGGGATATTCATGGTTTTCTCCGAGAGAGATTTCGCAAGAAATTTAGAAAAGCTCCGGTTAAAAATCTATATTGGCGGGCATGATTTGCGCATGTTCAAGCTTTTCTGTGGACAAAATTGTTCCGAATGCTTCCCTTGACGCCGTGTTTGGGGAGCTTCTTCCGTGAAGCGGTTCTGCGGTCTTCTCGAAAAGGCGTTTTCGGCAAGGGCCGATCTGTTTTCCCAGACAGACGCTTTTCGCGTCGTAAACGGTTCGGACGACGGCTTTCCGGGCGTTACGCTCGACAAGTTTGCGGATTCTTTCCAGCTCCAGTTTTTTGGACCGGAACTGCTTCCGTCTGCGCCAAAAATTGTCGAAACGGTGAATCGCGTTCTTGGACCGAAATTTCTGGTGTCCAAG
>JBNMGX010000275.1:0-3196 GCA_050872465.1 Hallerella sp. | reverse complement strand
CGCGGGCGAGGCAGTCGCAGGAATCCGCTAGGGCTTCGACATAGGCGGGAACGGCGTTTAGGAATTCCTTTTCTTCGGGAGCGGAACTTGCACGGTTCTTTTCGATAAAGTCTTTCTGGGCGAGGGCTTGCGACTTGACTTCTCCCATAAAGCGCTGGATGCGGATATAATCGACCTGCGGCCAGATAAGGCTGAACGGCGGCAGCTTTTTCCAGCTGAACTTGAACATCGACTCGTGTGCGGCATTTTTTGCCTTGAGTAGTTCTTTCAGGTTTTCGAAAACGACCGGGGAAAGTCTTTTTTGCATTTTTTACCTACGCTTGCTGATTTGAAAATATACATTTATAGCTATCATCTCATTCTAGGAGAAAAATTACGTTATGGATTTGAAGAAAATGAAGCTGATTTTGGCGGCTTCGATTGCGCTGAATATCGCACTCGTCGTCATCATGTTGGTTCTCAAAAGCGATTACAAGGAACAGGCACAGGTTTCGTATGGAAAGGCTACCAAGGCCTATACGGACAATGTTTCCCAGGTGGTAAAAGCCCAGAACGACTTCATCAAGAGCGGAAACCGTATCTGGCAAATCATTTTTGAAACGACATCAAAAAAACTTTCCAAGGCGGATTTTGACGCGCGCGTCGCGGAACTGGATGCGGACAAGACCCTAAATGCGGAAACATCGGGCGATGTGACGTCGCTTTCCTGCGGGGCGGACTGCAAGGTGCTCTTCACGTTCCAGAAGGGAAATTTCGTTTCGGTGGATTACAAGGCTCTTTCCGAACTTTCCCCGTCGGCGACCTTCTCCGTTTCCAAGCCGTCTCCCTTTCAGTTTGAAACCAAGTGAGGATTTCCGATGAAACTCAAGCAGATAATGATCGCATCCCTGATTTTGAATATCGCCATTTTTGCGCTCCTCTTTATGCAGAAAGGCGCCTACGTTTCGCAGGCGACGGAAGCGTACCAGAAGAAGACGGATGATTATTACAAAAAGGCGGTAAACATCGTCGAAGGGCAGAACTCCGTCATCGAGAACAACGCGATTCTCTGGAATATCGCTTGCACGGCAAATCGGGAAGCGAAAACGTCCAAGGATTTTGCGACAATCGAAAAGCGTCTCGCCAATTCTTCGGTCTTTTCGGCGAAAGTTTCGGGAACGCCGGACGGTTCTGGATCGCTCCGGACGCTTTCGTGGAACAGCGATTACTATATCGTGGCGAAATTTGACAAAAAGAAGAACTTGCTGGGTATCGATGCCAGCGCCCTTCTCGGAAACTCTCAACCGCTTGCCGAGGAAAACCTGGACGAGGAAGACGAGATCGAGGAATAGAATTCGCTTTGTGACTTGGCTCACCTAGCGAAGTTTTCCTTTTTTTATTACCTTTAAACTCAAAATTCACTTTCATAAGGAGTTCATCATGAAGAAAAGTCTCATCGCGCTTGCTCTCGCAGCTGCGTTCACCCTGACCGCTTGCTATGGCAGCTACAGCCTTACCAACAAGCTTTACAAGTGGAACGGCACGCTTGGCAACAAGTGGCTCAATTCCTGCGTGCACTTCATCCTCTGGGTCATCCCGGTCTATGGAATCTGCATGGGTCTTGTCGATGGACTGGTTCTGAACACGGTCGAATTCTGGACCGGTTCGAATCCGCTTGCTTCGAACGACACCTACTTTGAAAAGGACGCCCAGGGCAACCAGGTCTCCGCTATCAAGAATGAAGACGGTACTCTCGCTGTCCAGATTATCGATGCCCAGGGCAACAAGGCAGACCTCAAGCTCGAACGCGATGCCGACGTGATCCGCGCTCTCGATGCGAACGGCCAGGTCGTCGCCCAGTACGACGTGAAGTAATCTTTTTGAAGATTTCAAAAGGCTCCGGTTTTTCCCGGGGCTTTTCTTTTTGGAAATCCTTCTTGAAAGATTTCTTGATTTTTTTATATGGTCGTTCTTTTAAAAAGGAAAAAAGGTAAATTAGGGCTTATGGATGAAATGCATATCAAATGCCCTCATTGCGGAAACGAAATGGAAGTTGCTCTCCAAGGGAAAAAAAGTTCGATGGTCGTCTGCGTCTGCGGACGCTGCAAGTCTCCCTTGGTAACGCTTGACGGGGAAGTCTTTGAACTTGACCGGGAGGAATTTCATTCCCTGCGAAAAAAACTTTCGAAAGTTGTCGATGCGCTGCGGGAATGCACCGGTTCGGACCGGAATGTCTTGCCGTTTATCGATCGCCGCGAAGAAGTTTCCCGTGACGAAACGAACGGCGACAGAATTTCCAAGGAAGATATTGATAATCTGAAGATCGATTTGGAAACATGCAAGGACGTTTCGGAATTTATCGATCGCCTGTGACCGAAAATTTTTCACAAGTTAGAATTGAATATCCGAATCTTCCCGTAGTCAAGAAGCGGGAAGAGTTTCTCTCGCTGCTCGAAAGCCGCCAGGTGATTATCGTCAAGGCGGATACGGGTTCCGGCAAATCGACGCAGGTCCCCAAGTTTTTGCTCGAAAGCGGAATTGCTTCGAAGGGACGGATCGGGGTGACGGAACCGAGGCGGCTCGCAGCGATGTCGATTGCGGATCGCTTGCGGGAAGAACTTCGGGATGAAGGTTTGGTCTCGACGCGAATCCGCTTTTTGGAAGAAGGCCCGAAGGATGCGCCTATCAAGGTGATGACGGACGGTATTTTGTTGCAGGAATTTCGCAGGGACAGGCTCTTTCGGATGTATTCGGCGATTCTAATCGATGAAGCGCACGAACGCTCCCTGAACATTGACATTTTGCTCGGAATTTTTAAATCGGTTCTCCGGGAACGCCCGGAATTTCGCCTGGTGATCGCTAGTGCGACGCTCGATGCGAAGCTCTTTGAAAAGTTTTACGAAGGCTCGGCGGTTCTCGAAGCGGAAGGCAGGACATTTCCTGTCCAGGTGATCTATGCGGATCCGCAGGAGAATGCTTCGAAAAGCAAGGGCGACTCGGGGCTTGTCGATGAGGCTCGCGATGCGATTGTCGCCTTGGAAGAATCGGGAAGGGACAACCTGCTTTGCTTCTTGCCGACGGAACGAGATATCCAGGACCTTTGCGAGGAACTTGGCGGAAAGCTTGACGAAAAAAAATTTGATATCCTTCCCCTGTTCGGGCGGATGGGTCCCCAGGAACAGAAAAAGGTCTTTCGGAAGACGGAAAAGACGCGAAT
>JBNMGX010000274.1:0-3200 GCA_050872465.1 Hallerella sp. | reverse complement strand
GTTCTCTATGTGGTTTTTGCGCGCGATTTCCAGGCTAGCTTTTCGTATGTGCAGGCTGCCGTGGAATGCACGCTCGGGTTGTTCGGACGGGAAGCTTCCTTTGATTCGCTGAAAGACTTCGCCATACCCGTCTCTGCGGGATGCGTGGCGGTTTTTCTCGTCTGTTTCCTGTTTGTCCGGGTGGCGGTCCTGAAAGCCCTTCTGCCGGCGCTTCTCGTCGCGTTCTTCTGGACGGCCTTGTCCGCTGGCGGAAACTTGCCGTATGCGGAATACCTGGCTCTCCTGCTTGCCGATATTCTCGGCATCGTAATCGCGGGAATCTCCGCCGGGATTTCTCTCAAGAAAGGTTCTCCAGTCGCGGGAGCCTTGACCGCGGGCTTTTCGAAGGCGTTCATTCCGACCCTTGGCTTGCATTTGCTTGCCGGCGGCGTCTTTGGATATCTTTTTCGCACGGACGCAGAAATCTGGACGCTTGCCGTCTTTCCGCCGATTTCGCTCGCCCTCTTTCTCTTTGCGGAATTTCCGATGTTTTCGTTTGCCCCGATGGGGAAGCTGCGCGCCGAACATCGGACGATGAAAATCTAGGACGGTTTGGAGATTAACGCCTCGCTTTTTAATCTTTTATAAAAAAGTATTGCACTTTCATTCGATAATAGTCTAAATTGGAATATCGGAGAACCTTAGAATGAATCGTTACGATCTTGTCTTGCTCGGGCTCATCAAGGAACACGAGCGGAGCGGCTATGACATCATGACGGAAATCAGGAACCGCGAGCTGGATCGGTGGGCTAAAATCAGTACCTCGACGATTTACAATCGCCTGGCTCGTCTCGAAAAGAACGGCTCCATCGAAGGCCATCTGGAGCGTGACGGAAACCGTCCGGAGCGGACTGTCTATCGGATTCTCGAAAAGGGCGAGGAAGTTCTTCGGCGCGAAGTGATGCGCCATCTGACGGGTTTTAACGACGATCCGCGGACACTCGGCTACGCGTTTCTGTATGCGGTTGACCCGACTGACACGGCCCGGGTTCTCGAAGTCCACGAGAAAAAGCTCAACGAGGAACTTTCCCGCCTGCAGAAGATGATAGACGAGGAACCTCGCCCGACGCTCTATCCCGAAGGCCCTTTTCTGAACTGCATGAGCCGCGACCATATCCTGGTCGAGCTGAAATATACGCGGGCCGCCATCGCCATCCTGCGCGATCCGCAGAAGCGGGAAAAGCTCGGCGGCTATTTCTACATCAATTTCGGTTCTCGAAAATTCGACAAGAACCGGTGATTTTCATCAACCATCCACGGAGATAAAATGAAAGCAAACACGAAGAAAAAGCCCGCTGTGAAGGCCAAGGCCCACAAGTACGGCTATTTCGATGATGCAAACAAGGAATATGTCCTGACAAATCCCGCAACACCCATCAAATGGTGCAATTACGTGGGAACGCTCAATTTTGGCGGTATCGTCGATACGACGGGCGGAACTCTCGTTTGCAAGGGTGACCCGGCGCTGAACCGCATCACGAAGTATATCGCGCAGATGCCCTGTTCGGATTTCAAGGCGAGCACGGTCTATGTCCGCGTCAAGGACGGCAAAAGTTACAAGGTCTTTTCCCCGTTCTACGTGCCGACGCTCGTGAAGCTCGACAAGTGGGAATGCCATGTTGGGCTTTCCTATAGCCGTTGGATTGCCGAAGCTTTCGGTCTCCGCGTCCAGGTGACGATTTTTGTCCCGACGAAGTCGAATACGCTTCTCCAGGATATCCAAGTGACGAATATCGCCGGAGGTGCGAAGGAAGTCGATATCGTTCCCGTGTACGAGTTCAGCCATTTCGAGGCCGAAAAGCAGCTGACGAATGCGGACTGGGTGCCGCAGACCATGACGCTCAAGGCGCATCCGGAAAAGGACGGTCATGTGGTCCTCGAACAGTACGCTTACATGAAGCGCGACTATGCGGTGAACTACGTGACCGCGGACGGCAAGGTCTCTAGCTTTGACGGCGACCGCCGCGTGTTCCTCGGCGAAAACGAAATGGGTTCCTGGGCGCATCCGCTTTCCCTCGATGCGAAGGAACTTTCGAACAGCGAGTGCGACCGTGGCGACAACATCGCGGCTCTGATGATTCATGCGGGAAAGATCGGTGCGAAGAAGACTTTCCGCACCTGTACGCAGCTCGGCCAGGAGCAGAGTCTGAAGGTCGCTGCGAAGGCCATCAAGAAGTATCGCGACCTGAAGAACGTCGATAAGGCGTTCGAAGAACTCGCCGCGTTCTGGGACAAGTATCTCGAAACCATCCAGGTAAAGACGCCGGACGCATCCTTCAACACGATGGTGAACGTCCACAATCCGCGCCAGTGCCACACGACAAAGAACTGGAGCCGTTACCTGTCGCTCTACCAGCTGGGCTACGGAACGAGCCGCGGCATCGGTTACCGCGATTCTACGCAGGACCTGATGGGCGTGATGAGCCATATGCCGGAAGAGGCTTTGGTCCTCACGAAGAACCTGATTTCCGTACAGCGTCCCGAAGGCAACGCGATGCACCAGTATGCGCCGCTTGCCCTTGCCGAAGATACCGGAAGCGAGGCGAACGAAGGCGATTCCCGTGAAAAGGCGAATGCGGTCGATGCCGACGGCAACCATCTCTATGCGGACTGGTACGGCGACGACCACCTTTGGATTGTGCTCACCGTGGCAAGCTACCTCAAGGAAACGGGAAAGATGGAACTCCTCGACGAGGAAATCCCGTTCTACGAGAAGGGCAAGAAGCGCGCCGAACGCGAAAAGGGAACCGTTCTCGAACACCTGAAACGCAGCCTGAACTTTACGCGTACACACCTCGGAAAACACGGTCTTCCGCTCCTCGGATTTGCCGACTGGAACGACTGCATGAACCTTCCGCTCGGAGCCGAGTCCACGTTTAACACGGCTCTCTATGCGAAGGCGCTTCTCGAGATGATGGACATTGAAGAGCATCTCGGCGATACGGCTGCGGTCGAAATGTACAAGGGCTGGTACGAAGACGTGAAGAAGGCGTTCAACGAGAGCGCCTGGGACGGCAAGTGGTGGGTCCGCTGGTTCGACAAGGACGGCAATGCCTACGGAACGAACAAGGCCAAGTACGGGAAAATCTACTGCAACGGACAGTCGTGGCCGATCATCGGCGGTATCGCGAGCGGCGAACATGCGAAGCAGGGCATGGACT
>JBNMGX010000273.1:0-3203 GCA_050872465.1 Hallerella sp. | reverse complement strand
TCCATAAGCTTCGTCATCGTGTCGTCGTCCATCGGCTCCGCGAACTTCATCGAAATTTCATTGTAGCGGTCGAGAATCGCCTGCTTTTTCTGGACCGCCTGCATGACGTTATCCTTGACGGTGAGATTCGGATCGAGCTGCGGTTCCTGCGGAAGATAGCCCGCCGTGCGACCCGATTCAATCCACGCTTCGCCCTGGAATTCCTTGTCGATTCCGGCCATGATGCGGAGAAGCGTCGATTTTCCGCTGCCATTCGTGCCGATAATCCCGATTTTTGCACCGTAATAAAAGCTGAGGGAAATGTCCTTGAGAACCGTCTTTCCAGGAGGATAGGTCTTGGTCATGCGGTTCATGTAGGATACGAATTTTTCGGCCATGGAGCGTCCTTTATTTTGTTTCCTGGGTTGTCGAATCTTGGCGTTTTTCCCGAGCGGTTCGGATAATGACGGTCAAGTTCATCGCGATGCCTATCATCAGCAAGAAAGTAATGCAATAGGCGCCGACCGCGGGCTTCACCGTGAGAAAGTCATAATGCTCCGTCTGGATGGTAACGGACAGGTTGTAAATAAAGACCCAGAGCGATACGAAGGCGGCAAGAGCCATCGCCAGCGACCCGACGGGCGTAAAAAAAGCGCAAACAGCGGCCAAGGCGACCGCGACGATGACGGGAACGATTACCGCAGTCGTCTGGACGGGCTGTTCGAAAAATTCCGAAATCCGCGGCTCGTTCTTCTTCATTTCCTCGACCACTTTCTTTTCCTTTTCGCCCAGGAACGTTTCTGGCGTTACGCCGGAAATCAGTTCGTAGGCATTCGGATCCGCGACGACCTTTTCGGCGCATGAAATGTTCACCAGCGGAAAGAGAAACGCGAGGAATACCAGGAGAAAGGGAAAGGCGGTGAGCTTTTGCAGGATTTTGGCATTTTTTTTCATAGACACCTCTTAAAACCGGCCCTGTGGAAGCACGCAGCGGAAGCCGATGAAATTCGACCAGTAGCGCGGATCTTCGGACTTTCTCGCCGTCAGATCCAATTCTTTTTCGGATGCGCTTTTCCACGAGCCGCCCTTGAAGACCCGCTCGTAGCCGAGAAACGAACCGCTCGGATTTTCGCTTTCCACATAGAACGAAAGCGGCGAATACGTGTCTCGCGTCCACTCGGCGACATTTCCCGCGACATCGAAAAGCCCGAAAGCGTTGGGCTTCGCCGACGCAACCCGCGCAGGAGCTTCCGCCCGAAAAATCACAAATTCAAACGGACGCGCATTCTTTTTCTCTTCCCAGACAAAACTCCCGTTTCCGCCGGAGCGTGCCGCAAATTCCCATTCCGCTTCCGTCGGAAGCCTCCCGCCGATATTTTCGCAGAACCTGTTCGCCTGTTCCCAGCTGACATTGTGCGCAGGCATCAGGCTGTCGGGAAATACAAAGTGCGTCGAATCCTGCATGACTTCGCTATATTCGCCGACGGTCACTTCGGTCTTGCGGATGGCAAATGCCGAAAGGCGCACGGTTCGACCTTTATACAGAAACGCCCCCGAATCGATTTTCGCCCAGGCGCGGCTAACGTCTTCGGGAAGAGAGTCTTTGGCTTCCACTTTGATAGCGGAACCGTTCGCAGAATCCACAACAACCGGTGCGGGCATCAGCCATTCCTGGACTTCATCCTCCGCCAGGATATATCCCGGCAAGATGAACTTTCCTTCTCCGACAAAAGTCGAATCACCGCGTTGAAGCAGCAGTTTCAGAAAGCGGTACTGGTGACGGCTCTTGACGCGGAACCCGTCATATTTCCAGACCGGCTTGTTTTCAAAGACCAGCAAGAATCTGTCCGTCGCATCAATCGGGGAGTTTCT
Source organism: Hallerella sp. (assembly GCA_050872465.1). GTDB lineage: Bacteria > Fibrobacterota > Fibrobacteria > Fibrobacterales > Fibrobacteraceae > Hallerella. The sequence continues at coordinate 1,352 of JBNMGX010000273.1, read as the reverse complement.
CCCGGGAAAATTTCCCGCCCATTTCACGTCGATCCGGTTTGCGGAATCCCGAAAGGCGATTTCATAAGAAGAATCCTTTTTCGCAAGCGACAGCGGAACGCTCAAAAGTGAGAGCGTGTCCTTTTCCAGTGCGTCCAAGCGGGTGCGAAGCGCCGCATTCAAATCCAGTATTTTTGAAAGCCTTTTCGAAAGCCACTGCGAACGGGCTCGAGAGCGGGCAAGGTCAAACGCGGCGAGATACGCTTCGTACTGCGGGTCGGTTTTCGACATGCCGCGCGGCGGATTCTTGGGTTTCGGATAAGTCGAGTCAAAGCCTGCCGTTCCGCGGGCGATTTCCGCCCGGTTCAAGTCCTCGATAAAGGTATCGTAGAGAGCTTCCGTTTCCAAAAGGTTTTGCGTCGCCGCGATCCGTTCCTTGGAGACCGAAGTCTCGATTTGATAGACGGTCGTGTCCTCGGGAAGGCGAACCGGTTTCAAGAAGGAAGTCTTGCCGCTCGAAATTCGCGTCCCGGATGTTACCGGATACATATGCGGCATCAGGAATGTCGCATAGAAAAGTCCCGTATCGACCGGAGAAAACGTGACCGGTGTGCGGAAAGAATTTTGTCCGATGACGACGACTGTCGAATCCGGAACGTCATCGATGACGACAATCCCCGAAAGAGCCGCAGGCTTTAACTTCTGCCACTTGCCGTTTTTCAGGAAATACAGAGTTTCGACGCGGGAAGAATAGAGGAATTTTTTGTCGAAGTAGATTTCCGCCTCGTCCTGGAAGGGCTTTCGAAGCCTTTCGGCAAAGAAGCGCAGGCGGCTCGCTTCGAGAACCGAAAGCCGGTTTTCCCGCAGGCCAAAAGCGTGCAAAGTCTTGAAGCATTCGGGCTTGGCGCTTCCCGAATACCAGCCGTAGCGATTCCCCTTGACTTTGCTTCTCAGGTAAAGCTTTCCCGGTTCGAGCGGGTAGCGAACCTTTTCCGCATGCAGATAGGCGGAATCGCCTCCATCGATACAGACGTTTTTCGCATTCAAAATCCTGGCGTTTTCCTCGAACTGGTCCTCGGGAACCGTAAAGCGATAATCCCCGGCCTCGCCGGCAAATGCGGACGCAAGCGCAAAAAGGAACAGGAGCCAAGTTTTTAAAGCCATACATTCTCCGACAGGATGTGTGCAATCTATTAAAAAATCGGACACACCGAAAACGGCCTACGCCTTTTTCCCCGAAGGAACGCCCATATAGGTGACAAACCCGCCCGCGTCACCGCCCGAAGGTCCTAACTCCACGATATAATCCGAAAGCCGGATGACATCGGGATGATGCTCGATCAGGATTATCGTGTTTCCCTGCGACGAAAGAC
>JBNMGX010000272.1:0-3211 GCA_050872465.1 Hallerella sp. | reverse complement strand
TCACGAGCTTCGACGCGTCCATTTCCCCGATGACGACCGCCATCCGAGCGATCCTCGACGAAAACCTTTCCCGCGAGCTTCTGATTTTGGGCAGGAACCGCCCGGACGCCTGTCTCGCCAAAGCGGGCCTTTCGGACAGCATCCATCTGGTACTGACATTTCCCGATACCGTTTCCCCGGATGCGCTCAAAGATCTACTTTCCACCGCGGGCGACCCGAACCTCTTCTCCGCCGAAGAGGAACTTAAAGTATCCAAGGAAGAACTGGACGCTTGGAACCAGTCGATCGAACAGGTCGAAATTTCCGACGACAGCCTCGCCATCCTCAAGCAAATCGCCGCCGAATGCGAACGGAGCAACATCTACATTTCGGCAAAGCGTTGGCGCGGCCTCGCAAAAATGGCCCGGGCGCAGGCTTTTTTCGCCGGAAGGACCGAAACGAACGTTACCGACTTTCTCTTTCTCGCCGAAGATCTCTGGGGAAAGCGCACCACGAACGAAGCGATAGGCAAAGGCTTCCAGGACGGAATCAATGCGTTCCTCGACGCTTACGCTCCGAATCCGGAAACGCTCCAGGCAGACGCCAAGGAACTCTTGCTGTCCGCGGAACATTTCAAGAATTCAACCGGCAGCCTCTACAAGACGACAGAAATCAACGGCAAGGAATACATCAGCTATTCCATCACCGTTTTCAACGAGCCGATTACCCTCTTCTGCCCGCTGTCCCGTGTCGGAACCAACGAGGATTTCTTCCCTCTGAACATCCTCCACCGCGAAGAAACCCGTGCCAAATGCAATTACATGGGCGGAGACATCTGCAAAATTTCCATCGATTCCAAGGCCAAGCGCAACGGAATGCGAGCTTCATCCATGATAGCCAAGACACAAGCGACGTCGAACGCAAGCACCGTCTATGAGGATTATGCGAAGCTCCCGTCCGAAATCTTGCGGACAAACGACCCGAGCGTCATGGAAAAGAATCGCATCGGGCTGCAAGACGCCCACGAAAAGCTCTTCGAGGTCATCACCTGCACGCTCCAAAGCCTCAAGCAAATCAAGGTTCTCTACAACAAGAATTTTGAATACCAGAACGACCCGTTTCTCTCACTCGAATCCTACAAGGAATTCATGAACCGCATCCTGAAACGCTACAAGGCTCTAGGCGAATTCAGCAAGGAACTGCAGCAATACGAATCGCTTCTCGCCCAGATTTCAAAGTAGCCCGTTCAAAAAGAAAGCCCGGTCAGCGAAACGCGAAATAGACCGCTCCGACAAGACAAAGCGCCGACCAGAGATAGTCCAGTTTCAGCGGCTGGTTCATCATGAACACGGCAAACGGAGCGAAGACGGAAAGCGCAACGACTTCCTGGATAACCTTTAGCTGGACAACGTTCAACGCCGTAAACCCGTAACGGTTCGCCGGCACCTGAATCATATATTCAAAAAACGCAATTCCCCAACTCGCCACCGCTGCGACAATCCACGGTTTCGCATTCAGGAACTTTAAATGCCCATACCAGGCAAAGGTCATGAACAGGTTGGAACAGACGAGCATTCCCGCTGTGAGCAAGGCGACTTTCAGCATAAGGTCTTTTCCGAATTTTGCGGTTCAGACGCGGATTTTTTCCGCATAAAGTAAATTGCGAACAAGGCGAACAAGAGAACCGAAAAGGCGCAATGCGCAGAAACCAGCCCGCCGAAAAGCGCCGCCGAAAACATCCCCAGCACGAGGGAAACTTCCTGGATATCCGCCAGGGATTCCCCGTCAAGCGTATCGAGTTCCGCAGGAGAAAGTCCCCATAGGTAAGTCATCAGGCCGCTTCCGGCATCTCCGTCCGCATCGAGCAGGTTTACAGCCCCGAACTGATAGTCCAGGATGGATTCAAAAACGCGACAGCCGCTAAAATCCGTCAAAAAAGCCGCCGAAAGAGCAAGCCCGATTCCGAGCACCAGCCATTTTTTTGTCCGAAGCGCGAAACGAGCCGTCAAAAGCCCGAAGAAAATTCCCGCCACAAGCTCAATCGAAAATGCAAAAGTCCACGCTACGCAAACCGCAACACTCTCCGGAAAAACGGAATAGAGCGGAGAAAGAACGCTCAGCGCACACGCAAAACAGGCCAAGAGGCGAAACAACCCGCCGAGCGACTTCTTTTCCCCGCACGTTTCCGGCAAACCTTTCACAAATGCCGAAAGCAGATAGAGGATACCCCAGAGCGTCACCAGGAAAAGGACCGGCAAAAGGACATCCAGCACCGTCGAAAACTTTCCGAAGATCGAAAGCAGCCCGATAAAATCCACCGCATAGAGACCGGCATAGCACAACGCCAAGAGGGGCGTCACCAAAAGGGAAAGCGCGGCTAGTCCGAGCGAAACCTTGACCGGAAAGCGATCCATCTAGACCCCGAGTTCCGAAAGTCCGTCGTCCCGAATGACCAGCAAGACGGCGTTTTGCCCCACGACTTCGTAGCGTTCCCCGTTTACTTCGATTTCAAAAGCGTTGCCGTGCAAATAAAGAGCCTGGTCACCGACTTCCACCTGGAGCGGAACATAGTTGATAGGATCCGCAGCTTCCTTCAGGAACGCATCCGGGTCGTTCGATGGCACAGCATATCCCGGCCCGACCTTGACCACGATTCCCGCGCGGACGGCATCCTTTTCCCGGACACCGGGCGGCAGATAAAGCCCGCTTCCCGTTTTCGAAGCCGCTTCGAGAGGCTTCACCAGGATACGGTCCCCGATCATCACAATTTTTTCCACATTCTTATCCATAGACTCAAAAATAGAATTGTTTGCCCGAAAATCACCCCGATTTTACACAGTTGCATTTGCTTTTTCTCTTTTTTTATGTATAATATGAGCGTCTGCTTAGAAAAGAAGACATAACCGCTGGGAAGACAACCTCAGCAAGGAGTAACAATGAAAGAAAAGAACAACTTCTGGATCGAGCGAGAACTCGATCTGGACAATCGGAACCAAAGCTACCTGTCAAGCGCATCAAGAACCGACGACGAAGATGACGGATCCTGGTGGGTTGACGAAAAGTAAAGGTTCCCCAAAAGCTCTGGCCCTGGTGACTTTCACCGGGGTTAGTTTGTTTTAAAACTCGTCCGAAGCGTTTCCACACAAAGCTTCGAGCACGTAATCCTCGGGTTCTCCGCGAAGATAAAACGCATACAGGCTCTCGTCGTCGGCAAAATCCTCCAGGTTTACAC
>JBNMGX010000271.1:0-3234 GCA_050872465.1 Hallerella sp. | reverse complement strand
GCAAAAAAAGCCTCTTGTCCTCCGCGAAACGACGCAGATGGATTTCTCGAAGTTTTTTTCGGGCAAAAGCTCGGTCGAACTTCGCGGCTATCGCTTTCGGAAACTCGGCCTGTGGCGATTCGGGCTGGAAGTGAGCGGAAAGTGGTGAACTGTCGAAAATTTTAATCGATTGTCTTGTCGATGCGGTAGCCGTTCTTGTCGAACGTGACCCGGACAGTTCCTTTCTGCGACGTGTTCAGCAGAGGAATTTTCAGACTGTCGAGCCTTTCCGTCACCTGCCTGTGCGGATGGTGAAACTTGTTCCGACGCCCGTTCGATGCGATGGCGACTTGGGGACTGACCGCTTCGAGAAATTCCCTGGAACTCGAAGTTTTCGAACCGTGATGGCCGAGCTTGAGAATGTCCGTTTTGAGCGGAATGTCCGTCGAAAGAATTTTCCTCTCGCCTTCTTTCGTGAGGTCGCCGGTGAGCAAGATGGAACCTCCGATGCCTTCTAGGCGGAGCGTGACGCTTTCCGAGTTGGTCTCGCCGCAGCGAAAAGGTGCCGGGTGCAGAACGCGCATTTCCCAGTTGGCTATTCGGTGCGGACTTTGGCGGGTCGCTTCGCGGAAGAGCATTCCGCGGCGGAGATCCTGAATCACGACTTTTTTCTCCATCGCCGTGGAAAGAACGCTCAGCCATTCCTTTTTCTCGGTGATGCGGGCGCATTCCTGGATCCAGAGCGTTTCGACGGGAAATTCCCGAAGGAGAACTTCGGCCCCGCTGAAATGGTCTAAGTCCGGGTGCGTGATGATTAGGCCTTTTAATTTCCAGACTCCGGATTCCTGCAAAAACGGGATGATCTTGTCGTTTGCGACATTTCTTTTTCCGGTGTTCACCCCGGCATCGACGAGGTAGGCGTCTCCGCGCGGGCTTTTTACAAAAATACAATCGCCCTGCCCGATGTCCAGAACAGAAACCTCCCAGCGTGCGTCCCATTTTCTGATGGAGCCGTTCCATACAAAGTAACCGCTAAAGATAAGCAAGATTCCCAGTGAGATTCTTCGCGCCCAGACGTTCTTTCGAAAAGCTCCGACGGCTAGAATCCCAAATCCGGCGAGGATTAAAATCCATACGGGAAAAGGTCCCACGGTGACGGAGGCTATCGTGACCGCGGAAATTTTTCCGACGAGAAAGGCGGAAATTCGGAACAGAAATCCTGCGGCCTTGCAGAATGTCGAAGCGAAGAAAGGAACGGGCAGAAGCAGGGCGAAAATCCCGGCTTGCATCCCGAGGCTTACCAACGGAACGACGCAGATGTTTCCCAGGATGGAAATCGGGGATAGCGAGTGAAACGACCAGATGAGAAACGGCGCTGTCGAAACGGTGGCGACGAGGGTGATCCAGACGGCGCTGAAAACGCCGTTTTCCAGGAATTTCCAGAGACGGCTTTTTCTGAGAAATTCTCTTTGTGCGGTGAAAGGTGAACGTTTTCCGAATGCGATGATTCCCGCTGTCGCGGAGGCGGAAAGCTGAAACCCGACGTTCCAGAGAATATCCGGTTCGAAAATTGTCAAGACGAAAAGCGCAACGCCAAGCGAGTTGAGGCTGTCCGCTTTGCGTTCGAGAAGAAGCCCGAACTGCACGACGGAAAACATGAACACAGCCCGATAGACAGCGGGGGAGCCTCCGGTGACAGGCGCATAGACGAGCATCAAAAGAATAGCTAGCGCGCTTGCTACGGAATGCGGCATCCGGGTCGCTTTCAGGAGAAGCAACAGAATGCCCGAAAGCAGGACGATGTGAAAACCGCTGATGGCTAAAACGTGGACGATTCCCGCCCGGCGAAACCCGTTTTGCAGCGTATCGGGAATGCTCGAGCGGTCTCCGGCCAAAAGCCCGATCAAAAGCCCGGCTTCCGCAGGGGAGAGGTATCTGGAAAAATAGCCTTTCAAAAATTTTCGGACTTTTGAAAAAGCCATGTCGAAAGTCCACCGGTGCGAAAGGACTTGAAACGATTCGAGCCTTCCGAATCCGGCAAGTCCCTGGCTTTTCAGCCATTTCGGCGAATCAAAGCTTCCGGGAACGGTCGGCGGTTCGACGGGGAACCATTTGGCCGTGTAGGCGATGGAATCTCCGGAAATCGGATAGGGCGGAGTCTTTTTGGAAAGCCGGACTTTGCCTTCGGGAGTTTTCACGATTACGGCGACGCCTTCGGACCTGTCTAGAACGGACTCCACGAAACCGGAATTTTTGACGGGAAGCTCTTTCGCCGTTTCCTCGCCGCTTTGCATGTATTCCGCAACCAGGAGCCGCAGACCAATGCAGAGGAGAAGAACCAACGAAACTCGGCGCGGAAACCGGGGAAGCATTCCGAGCGTGACGGCTAAGAGCGGAATGAACGCTGCACCGTATAGCGGGTATTTTGCGGAACAGATGTAAAGGACTGTGCAAAAAAATGCGGCGAGAGCCGGACGTTCCGCAAGAGGCGTAAAAAACTTCTTCAGTTCGTCGAAAGACATTTTTTTCTCCTGTGAATTGATTAAATTGATTTTGGTAGGATTAACGCTCCGATGATTCGAAAAAGGAAATTTCCCGTCTTTTTTGCCTCTTTTTGCCTTGCCGTTTTGCTAGTGCTGGGCGGCTGTGGAAATTTTTCCTCCTCTTCGTGGGAAGAGCCTTCGCTTTTGCCGCTCGACGCTTCGTTTGTGCTGTATGCGAACGATTTGGCGAAGAACGATTCTGTGGCGGCGCATTTAAGTTCCGGTGTTTTGATGCCTGTCCAGCCTGGAGCCTCCTACACGCTTTCCTTCGATGCCGATCCGTCCCGAAAGCCTCCGCGGTTGCAGATTTTCCGGCTTGTCATGCGCTCGGATTCCCTCTATATCGGGAGCAGGATTCGCGACATCAAGGCTCTCGATTCGCTCGGACGCTGGATATACCGCTTTGAATGCCAGGAGAGTGAACAGACTTATTGGGCGCCGATTCTTGTCGAAGGCGATTCCTACTATTCCGGACCGGTAAAAAATCTTTTTTTGGACGGAGTGGGAAATTACAGCGCGCATTTTAGCTTGAACCTGATTCTTGCCGGTTCTTACGGCGGAACTTCGGATTCCGTTTCCCTGGATTCCCTGGAGCGGCTTTTTCTCTATCGCTTCCGCGAAGCGTTTGCAGCGGGCGGCATCTCGATTGATACGCTCTATTTCCATCGGGCTTCCGTGCGGGGCGACCTGTCGACGCGATACCCGGACGACG
>JBNMGX010000270.1:0-3241 GCA_050872465.1 Hallerella sp. | reverse complement strand
TAACGTTGATGGCACCGAGTTCGGTCTCCTGACCTTTCTCATAACCGGTAAGCTCCGGTCTTGTCTCTTCGTTGAAGAGAACTTCCTGGGCGAACTGGGAGAGCCTGCCTTCGATGTAACGGCCCGCAGCGGCGGGGTCTCCGGTGAGAGGGTTTCCCCAGTTTCCCTGGGTGTCGATGAGCAGATCCTTTTGCCCGAGGCCGACAAGCGCCGTGTAAATGGAAGAGTCGCCGTGCGGATGATATCGCATCGTCGCGCCGACGACGTTGGCGACCTTGTTCAGTTTTCCGTTGTTCATCTCGGAAAGCGTATGCAGGATGCGCCTCTGCACGGGCTTCAGGCCGTCTTCGAAATAGGGAACAGCGCGGTCGAGGATTACATAGCTCGCATAGTCGAGGAACCAGCCGTCGTAAAGCTTTTCGAGATGGTTCGCGTTGGAAAGCCCGAGAATCGCCGTATCGCTCTTGACTTCGGGTTCGGGGGCGTTCGCGAATTTGTCCTGTCCGTCTTTCTTGATTTCGTCGCTCATTTAAAGTTCCTCTACCGCTTCGGTACGCAAGTTCTGCACAATCCGGTTCTGGCGTTCGGGCGTGTTCTTTCCCATGTAGTAGCCGAGCATCTTGTTCAGGGATGCGTCCGGCGGGGAGACGACGCTTTCGAGCCGCATCGTCTCGCCGATAAACTGCCGAAATTCGTCCGGGTTGATTTCGCCAAGACCTTTAAAACGGCTGATTTCCAAATCCTTACCGGCAAGAGTCTTTGCCGCTTCGTCGCGTTCCGCTTCGTCGTAGCAGTAAAGGACCTTGTCTTTCTTGGAATTTCTGACCCGGAAGAGAGGCGTCTGCAAAATGTAGAGGTGCCGCTGCTCGACGAGTTCCGGGAAAAACTGGAGAAAGAACGTCATCAGGAGAAGCCGGATGTGCATTCCATCGACATCGGCATCGGTCGCGATAATCACCTTGTCGTAGCGGAGCGAGTCAAGGCCATTTTCGATGTCGAGCGCATGCTGGAGCAGGTTGAATTCCTCGTTTTCATAGACGACCTTCTTTGTCAGCCCGAAGCAGTTGAGCGGCTCGCCCCGGAGGCTGAAAACCGCCTGGTTCTGCACGTTTCGCGCCTTGGTCAGCGTTCCCGATGCGGAGTCGCCCTCGGTCAGGAAAATCATCGTTTCCTTGTGGATGGGATTCTTGGCGTCGGGCAGGTGGATTTTGCAGTCCCTGAGCTTCTTGTTGTTCAGGTTCGCCTTTCTCGCGCGTTCGTTGGCGAGCTTTCGGATGCCGGCGATGTCCTTCCGTTCGCGTTCGCTTTGGGAAATCCGGTCCTGCAACGCTTTTTCCGCTTCGGGGTTCCTGTGCAGGTAGTTATCGACTTCGGTAGCGACGTAATCGACAATCCATGTGCGGAGCGAAGGCCCTCCCGGCGCTGTCGTCGTGCTGCCGAGCTTCGTCTTCGTCTGGGACTCGAAAACGGGTTCCTGGATGCGGATGGAAATGGCCGCGATGATGCAGTTCCGGATATCCGACGGGTCCAGATCCTTTTTGTAATGGTCGCGGACGCCCTTGACGAATCCTTCGCGGAACGCCTGCTGGTGGGTTCCGCCCTGCGTCGTATGCTGGCCGTTCACGAAGCTGAAATAATGTTCGCCGTACTGGTTTCCGTGGGTGAAGGCGATTTCGATATCCTTCGACTTCATGTGGGCTATCGGGTAGCGGAGCGTATCGTCAACGCGTCCGGAGAGAAGGTCGAGAAGCCCGTTCTTGCTCACGTATTCCTTCCCGTTCATCACGAGCGTAAGCCCGGTGTTCAGGTAGGCGTAGTTCCAGATTTTCTCTTCCATATAGGCGGGGAGAAAACGGTAGTTCTTGTCGAAAATCGTCGGGTCCGGCGAAAAGATGATTTCCGTTCCCGTCTTTTCGTCGGTCTTGCATTCGCCGTATTCCTTGACGAGCACGCCCCGGCTGAATTCCGCCTTTTTGCACTTGCCGTCGCGGAAGCTCTGCACGATAAACCTTTCGGATAGCGCGTTCACCGCCTTCGTTCCGACACCGTTCAGGCCGACCGACTTCTGGAACGCCTCGGAATCGTATTTCCCGCCCGTGTTCATCTTGGAAACGCAGTCAATGACCTTTCCGAGCGGAATGCCGCGCCCGTAGTCGCGCACGTGGACTTCCCTGTCCTGGATTTCGATTTCTATCCGCTTGCCTGCGCCCATGACAAATTCGTCGATTGAGTTGTCGATGATTTCCTTGGCTAAAACGTAGATGCCGTCGTCCGGGCTTTGACCGTTGCCGAGCTTTCCGATATACATGCCCGGGCGCATCCGGATGTGCTCGTGCCATTCGAGCGACTTGATGTTGTCTTCCGTGTATTTGACTGCCATAGAATTGACCTAAAAACCGTTTTCGTTAAAAATCGTGCCAAATATGAATAAAATTTGAAACCGCTTTCGCCTTGACCCGGCGTCCCGGTCCAATTTTTTGGAAAAGATAGTAAAACTTTTTACCTGCGTAGTGCTTATTTGTGCATTTTGCAGGAGCTGCTTTTTGAACGGGAAACGGATGCGGCTGCGTTATGGAACCCTAGAGGCTGTAAAGATAGAAAGGTAGCGTCGAACAGTTTCCTCGCTTGTTATCCCAAAACAAGCTGCGCGGATCTTTGAGCATTTCCGGCGTACAGTTCTTGTTCGAGTAAACCTGTCTTTCACCGTTATCCCTGTAAAAGGCCATCACCAGGCAGTAGTCGGGCTGTAACGCCATGTGGAGCGAATCCCCTTCGAAAAAGTATTCCAGGTAGTTGGAATGCATCTTGGGACTTGCCTTGATCAGGATGCTTGAATCCGTGTTGGATGTAGAGTTCTGTCGCGCTTTTCTTGAAAATATCGACCTTTGTGTCTTCATAGCTGTTATAGAAAGGGGGAATGCTATCGTAAGGAATGTCGATGTTGTCTGTTTCCTTCCCGAACCTAGGCATGGAGAGGCTTGAAAAATCAAACCGAGTCATTTCAATGTTGAAGGAGAAAAGGCTGTCCGTCTTGCGGGTCTTCGGGGAGTTCACCGTCGCAAATTCGATAAGGTTATGGCGGAATGCATAGGAGTAGGATTGGATGTCGGAAAACAGATCCTGTAGATACAGCTGATACGGTGCCGGTTTAGGATCCCGGAAAAGAACCAGGTGGACCGAATCCATGCAGATTTCCTTGGTCTGGAAAGTTTTGACGAACGGACTTCGGATATGCGCCACG
>JBNMGX010000269.1:0-3271 GCA_050872465.1 Hallerella sp. | reverse complement strand
TCGGTTAGAAAAACCGTTAAACTATAAATTCCGTCTCCGAGCCTGTTCGCTTGGGGTTCTTCAAAGACAAATCGTTTCGAAAACTTGTCTATCGTAAAATCAGAAAGGAATCTTTTCCGGTTGATTTTCCCATTATCGGAGGAATCCTCGAAGACCAATTCCACGGAAATGGTTTCGGAATCGCGTGAAAACAGGTCTTCATCGATGGTAAACGACACGACCAAAGTATCGTTCGCGTTTAGGGATATTTCAGTGTCCTTTCTTGAAAAAGGCGGAAGTGAGATATCGGCAAGAGTGCGGACCGTTACGCTATCATCAGTCGGCAACGGAGCTTCGCCATCGACCAAAATTTCTCGGTGCAAAGAAATACCGTTGACTTCCGGCTTGAAGCTTATATTGTTTTGCATCACGAGAGACCATGAACTCTTGGCGGAATCGTTTATGACATGGACTAGTTCCTCTTTCAGCGAACCGTTCGGATTGGCGAAATCGTACGCCTGCACATACAAATCCGCCAAGCCACTCCACGAAACGGAATTTCCGTTCCATCCGATTTCATAGAACGGTTCGCCCACATGAGCGCGATGTAAAAGCCAGACCGTATCCATCGTCCCACGGTGAACCATGAAGCTGCGCAAGCCCCGAAGCGACCGGTTTCCGGCAGAATCCAGATTCACGACACGGGCAAACGCTTCATCTCTTTTCACGGAAACAGTTTTCGGAGCTAGTGCCGTATCAAATACCAGTTTCGGCGCAGAGATATCCCCAAAGACAATCGTCTGCGGATTATAGGATATGTTTTGCTCGCCTGTCGCATAATCCGCTTTCAAAGTCTTCACCTGGAAACCCAAGTCCCATTTGAGCGTGTACGTAGAATTTTCCAAGGAATGCTTATTCCAAACCGAAGACAGGTCCGCACGGAATCGGTAGCGCGCTCCGGCTCCTTCCAAGCTATCGACGAAAACATCAACTGTATCCGTATTTTTCGGTCCCAAGACAATGAGGCGGTATTTCCCGATCGACGCTCCGTAGCCCAAATCGTTCGAATAGATGCTTGCCGAATCCATTCTGGACACGGTTTCAAAGGATTTCGGCCAGTCTTCTTCAATCAAGTAATCCACAGCCTGAAACTTGAAATGGATTTGCTGGCTATTGGCATTGCCGACCTTGTTTACGACATGGACGCTGACGCAGTTCGCACCGTCTTCCTGGATTGCGCTCAGCAGGATACTGTCCTTTTTATCGGCAATTCCCCGATTGAAAACCTCCTTCGGTCGGAATACGAAAAGCCCGTCTTTTTGGACCGGGGATTTCGACAAAGTGTCAATCGGATTTTCTTCCCACCGGTTGTCGGTTCCCCGATAGACATACCAAATGCTTCCGTCCCTTTCGTATGCGATTTGCATTCGTGCGTTGAAATCCAACTTTATCAGGCGCAGCTCATCCGGCTGGAAATCGTCGATGGCAAAACGGTACTCCCGGATAAAATCCCTCACGGTAAACCCATCCGCCGCAGCATATCTCGAACTTTTGTACAATAAACCGTTTTTCTGTTCTTCTTGAACATCCTTTACCATTACGGAGCTGCTGTTCGCTAGAGAGTTCCGATGGATTTCGGCGAATTCGGATGCGGGGAACAGATATGGGTAGAAGACGGAATCCTTAGAAATGTCTGTGAAATTTTCAACTTTTTCAAATGTTTTATACAGGACCAGCGGGACGATAGAATCGGCAGAGCCGTTGCCCTTGCGGACTGTTTGCAGGGAAACGATGGGCGTCCCGAACAGCATCTTTTCCATATCGGACGATTCAATAGCATGCGAATTTCCGTTGTGGTCTTGCCAGGAATTATAGGCTGGCTTCCGCTCCATTGACTGCTTTACGGCGACATATTTGGCATTTTTCAATGCACCGACTTTTGACATCGCCTTTTCAATCGACATGGAAACATTTGCGATGAGCGTCACGTTCGCCATAAACTGGGCGGCACGGCAGGCTTTTCCGACACCGGGATTTACTGCTTCGGCTAAATGGCAGCCGATTTTTAACCCCAGGTCGATATCCTGTCGGATGCTTTCCAACTCTCCGGCTTTCGATACATAACCGATGTAATCGTTCAGCTCCGGGTAATTCGTTTTGTTCTTCTGTACATAGTCCTTTAGGGAAACCCCGATGCGGGTAACGCCGGACTCCTGGAATGCCCGGACGTTTTTCCCGATGGCGCTGAATGCGGGAACGTCAAAGGTTCCTTCGTCGAAAAAATTAATCGCGTAGTTGGAAAGATTGCCCGAAACAAGGTCCATGCCTTTTTTCAAATCGCCCTCGATGGACTTCACGCTTTCACCGAGTTCTGCGAGCGTTGCGGAGTATTCATCGATGAACGTGGAAAAAAGTTCCGATTTGTATTTTTCCGGCAGATACTTGTTCGCGATGCCGATGACCTTCAGTACGGATTTCGAAAGCTCTTCCTTGTTGAATTTCAGTTTGCCAAGACTGGAAATATCCCGGACGCATTCGGAAATCTGGCCGACAGGAATGTCATACCTTGTCGCAATCTGACTTGCTGCCGACATCGCGTCAGAAGTAAAGTCGCCTTTCATTGCGTTGGAAACGATGTTTCCTACATCTTCCGGGGCGAAAGCGATTCCGTTTTCTGCAAGCGTCGCCGAAACCGACTCCGTGAGCATTTGACCGAGCCTTTCCTTGTCCACATGATTCTTTGCCTGGTCCGCAAAATCCGCCAAGGTGCGACGCCCGTTTCCGATTGATGGAAGCCCGTAAGAATACACCGCATTGTAGGCTGGGTGGTCGAAAGCATTCAACTTGGAAAACGAGTTGAGCAACTGGGTGCTGCCGGCATAGTTCTTTAATTCAAGTCCTTTTTCCTGCGCTTTTATTTTCACTTCGTCATACGCAGCGTCGTTCAAGTCCAGGTCCTGAGATAGATATAGCAGAGATTTATAGGATTGGTCCGCATTTTCAAAAAAGCTTGAAAACTCACTTTTTATGCCACTTGCTTTCTGGGCCATTCCAAAGACGGCTTCCTTGAGGAGCGACATCATCAGGTTTTCTAAGGCATCACTGCCGCCGACAAGATAAACCGCGAGCGCTAGCGGGATGATATCGCTATAATCCGATGCAGATTTCGACTTGTCCAAGACCGAGGATCCGTTTAGCAACGCCTGGTCGGCAAACCCCGTCCCTTCGTGCGGGGTGTTGAAGAAGACGACATTTTCGATTTCCCCTTGGTAATCCTTGCTCTGGATATATT
>JBNMGX010000268.1:0-3274 GCA_050872465.1 Hallerella sp. | reverse complement strand
GGACCGGACTGAAGTGCGCCTTTCTGTCGCATCGGGTGAAAAGCTCCTGTCCCGCGCCAACCCGAACGATTCGCTGTTTATCGTCGCTTCGGCGGTTTCGGATATTCGGGGAAACTTCGTCGGGAACAATTCCCGCCTGGTCGGCGTTGAAGGGGATCCGCGCGTCGTGATGGAAACCGCTTCGATTGCCGCAGTCGATCGCTCAGGGCTAGACGTGGACGGTCCCGCTTTTACCGAGAGTCTGCTTCCGAAGGGAACTTCGACCGGAAAGGCGATGGAAGGAACGCTCGGCGTGATGCTCGATGTTGCCTTTGCGACGATTTTTGACGATTCGACGGGCGAGAATCTGGATTTGGAAAAGGTCGGTTTGAGCTGGTCGATGGAAGTTTATACGAATCTGGGAAATTTTGTCGCCGGTGGCCATGGGAAGATTCGGTGTGACGATCCCGACTTTGCCGGAAACTGCTTTGAAAATGCCAAAAGGCTTTACCTGCGCTGGAATATGCGTTCCGCTTCGGGGCGGAAGGTCGGCGTGGGAGCCTATCTTGTCCAGTTCCACCTGAAGGTCTATGGGCAGAAACATTCCTATACCTATGATAAAATCTTCAAATGGGGCGTTCACGGCGGCAAGGCTCATCTTGCGCTTGACGACTAACCGGAGGAGGATACCGCTATGAAAAAGATCGAACAAATGATTTTTGCCTTGGGGCTTGTCCCGCTTCTTTCCGTGTTTTCCCATGCGGAACCCGCCATCAATACGCCATATAACCCTGCGACGGGCGTCTGGATCCAGCAGGTCGGCGATCTGTACCCTTCGGCGAGTACCAAGGAAACCGTCTATTACACGCGTTATTCCCAGCAGCAGAGTGCGAAGGCGCTCGACTATTACTACGACGGCAACGGTTACCTCAAGCTTTCCAATAAGAGGCTTCTCTGCAGGACCCGCGGAGCGGACGGCATCGTCCACCATCCGGACGGGGACCTTCTTGTCGCCGGGCAGGACTATAACGAGATCTATAAAGTCAAGATGAATGCGACGGATACGCTTTCGTCGAAGTGCATCGCAAAAACCGTTTCTTCGGGAGTCGGGGCCTCGACATTCCACCTGATGATGAACCCGGACAATACGGTTCTCTGGTCGGCGGGCATTCCCGGAAACCTGATTCTGTTTGAAACGGATTCGACGACATCGGATCGCTTGAGCAAGATTCGCCAGGTTCGTGTCTATGGCTCCGTGTCGAACATCACGACGCTTCTCTGGGACAATTCCGGCCAGGCTTTCTATACGCGTTCGAGTAATCTGGGGACGATTTCCCGTAATTCGAACAGCAACGCCCAGTTTGGAATCATCACGGATACGCTCTGCAATGTCAATACGAGGCCGTGTCCGGCAAAGAACATCACCGGTTTAAAGACCAAGACGTTGATCAATTCGCTGAAAGGCGCCCACGGGGCGAGCTTTGACGAATATTCGAATACGATTCTCCTGTTCGGAGATTCCCACATCGTGCAGATAGACCCGAAAACGCGCAAGGTGATTGCGGACGTCGATTTGCGCAAGTATCTGTTTTACGATGACAAGATGACGGGAAGCTTTTCGGCGAACTGGGCCGAAGAAAAAGGTTATGCGATTAGTGGAACCAATGAAATCCGCTGGCTTTTGGACCAGGGAACCGCCGACCACAAAGGTCATATCTTTGTCGCTTCAAACTCCGGGCATTTGATTTTCCTCGATTATACATCGAACCCGAACAAGCTGATCGATAACAACATCCTCTTGCATGTCCAGTGGATTGATAACTATCTGGATGACCTGGCGCCGATTGCCGGGGCTGGTTCCAACCGTAACTCGGCGACGACGAATCCGGGAACGCTGATTTCTTCGAGTTCCAGAAGTTCGTCCAGCGCAAACGTTTTCCATGAATCTTCGAGTTCCGTAAAGTCTTCCAGTTCGGGCAATTCTTCCAGCTCGGTGGGAGGCTCGGGATCTAAATCTTCGAGTTCGGGAAATCCGGGCTTGAGTTCTTCCAGCAATGACGGTTCCAATTCAAGTTCTTCGAATGGCGAAAGCGGGAATTCTTCGAGTTCCGCAGGCGGCGAAAATCCCGGTTCTTCGAGCGGCACAGGCAATTCTTCCAGCTCGGTAAAAGGCGGTGGCGATGAATGGATTCCGCCCTGGGTCACGGATTCTACGGTCTATGAAGGCTTTGGCGAAGACGGTTCGGAAGACCAGGACGGTTCGGACCTTTACCCGACAAACGACAAGCGCGACAAGGGCGACACCCTTATCATCGGCGGCTCCAAGCTTATCCCGATTCCTGCGGATTCCTCGGTTCCCGGAACGGTTATCATCAACGGGAATACCTATGTGACCGGCGGCGGTTCCCAATCGACGGATCTGCCTAGTTACGGTTCCGATTCGATTCCTGCGAGCGGGCGTGAATCGGTCAGCGTGGGAGACGTCATCGAAATCAAGCTCGACGCGGATAAGATTCGCGATTACTTCGGCGATGCGGATTCCCTCTACATTTCCGGGTCTGCGGGCCTGATTTTCAAGGATCCTTCCAACACGGATGCGCCGGCGTCGAACATTTCCATCGGCGTTACCGGCAAGGACCAGTCTTTCTGGGTGACCGCGGATACGACGGTTCTTGTGGGCAGCATCTACATTACCGACAAGGACGGTCACCTGATTATCTTTGACGGCATCAATTTCTACGACCCGATTCCCAAGGCGGAAATCGCCTATATCCAGGATGCGGATGATGACGGCCTCTTGGATTCCCTGGAAGTGATTCTCTCGGACACGATTCCCGCGGGGCTTTCGGCGACGGGGCTTGCCTTGGTCGTAAACGGCGATACGCTTCCGCTTTCCGGGGCGCTGACCGTATCCGGATCGAGAATCTATGCGAGCGCTGCGGAACTTGGGCTTCCCGGGGACCGCTTCCCGGACAACGCCCGGATTATCGTGACTTACACGAGCGAAGAGACCGGGGCGAATTACAACCGCAGCACGAACCTACTCCTCCTCGGATCCCATGTCATCAAGCAGGCTTATGCGATTCGCAATAAGACAGGTCGGGATTCGCTCTTCGTCGAGTTCAACATCGATGTCATTCCGGCCGACCTGAACAGTCCCGAGATGGTCGTGTGGCTGAATGCGATGGGCTTTGACCTGGATGCGGTCAAGATTTACCTGCCGACGAAAAACCTCATCATTCTGGTCGGCGATTCGCTGGGCTTAAACGGACGGACGGACTTTGTGACGCTCGCT
>JBNMGX010000267.1:0-3283 GCA_050872465.1 Hallerella sp. | reverse complement strand
TGGGAATTTCCGGGCGGAAAAATCGAGCCGGGTGAAACCCGAGAAGCGGCCCTCGTCCGCGAACTCCGGGAAGAGCTCGCCATCGATGTGAAAATCGAAAAATTCATCGGCACCGTGGAATACGACTACCCGAAATTCCACCTGACGATGCATGCGTTCCTCTGCACAATTGCAAACGGAAAACCCACGCTCCGCGAGCACATGGCAGCCCGATGGCTTTCGCGAAAGGAACTCGCAGACATCGACTGGCTCCCCGCGGACAGGGAAATCGCTACAAGCCTAGCCGGATAGTCCCCCAATCCGCCCCTATTTTATCGGCAAAAATTCAATTATGCAAAAATTCACATTCACGCATTGACTTTTCAAAATTTTCGTGCTATATTTTGGGCATGAGTTTCAGAAAGCCCCAAGACATTGCGCTAGAACTTGTCCCCCGCTCGCTCGACGGCATCCTCGCCGAATCGAAGAAATCCCTTTCGACCTTTCCCTTCGTCACGTCCGTGAACGTTCCGGAAATTCGCCGCCTGCCGATCAAGTCGTTCGAACCCTCCTTGAACCTGCTCGAAAATTCCGTGCCGACAACTCCGCACTTTCGAATGATCGACCGTTCGGAAAAGGAACTGCTCGAAAAAATTTCGCTTCTCGTCCGCGCGGGTTTGAAACAGGTGCTTCTCATCGGCGGCGACCCTCCGAAGGACGATCCGGACTTTGTCCCGTCGGGGCTTACGACGCTCCAAGGGATTAAAGCCGTCAAGCGCGAATTTCCGAACCTAAAGGTTTTCGCCGGTCTCGACCCCTACCGGAACCCTTTCCGCGAAGAGCTGGACTACGCGTTCCGCAAACAGGAAGCCGGCGCAGACGGGTTCTACACGCAGCCGTTCTTCTCCGTGGGAATGCTCGAACTCTGGGCGGAACAGCTCCCCGATACGGAAATCTGGTTCGGCATCGCTCCGGTCTATACGGAAAGATCCAGAAACTACTGGGAACGCGTGAACAAGGTCGTCTTTCCGCCGAACTTTAGCTTTGACAGAAATTACAATACGCGGCTCGCACGACAGCTTCTCGTGACGATTTCCGAAACAAAGGCTCGCGCATGCCTCCAGCCCGTCGCAAACGGAGCCCTCGAATATCTCCAGGATATTTTCAACGTCTAGGATTTGGCCCCAGCGAAAAAAAGATCGAGAAAGGTTTAAAGCAGAATTGGTCGAATACGAGAACCGGATGATGAAAGACAGCCTTTTTGTCCAAGGCCTGCGCGAAGTCTTTGACTCGTTTGATTTAAACAGGGACTGCCTCGATTCCCTGGTAGAGCATTATGGAAAATCCGAGGACAACTAAACAAATGCGCCCTTGTTTTCTGTAAACAGTTTTGAGATATATTTGTTTTTACTATGCTAAGTCCCTTTGTCGCCGAAAACATCGAAACCGCTTTTGACTGCATCGACAAGTCCGCCTTTATCGATGAACTGGTCGATTCCGTTTCCCGTCTCAAAGTGTATTCGGCGGTTTTAAAGAGATCGATTGCAAGGGAATCCTGCATGGCGTCGATGTACATCAAAGAAAGCCTGCATTCAAGCCGGATGGAAGGAACTCGCACATCGCTTGAAAACTCGCAGGAAAAAGCGACACTGGAAGACAACACGGACAAGGATGTCAACGAAGTCCGAAACTATTCCGCCGCCACGAGATACGGACGCGACTACCTGATGCGCACGGGTGCCTTTACCGAAGAAATGCTCTTAGAAATGCACAGGATTCTTTTAAGCGGAAACGTCCATCGGACGACGGATTCCATCGGGCGCTACCGAAGCGAACAGAATTTCATCCAAAACGAAAGCTCCAAGGAAATCACCTTTGTCCCGCCGGAAGCAAAATGCGTGAAACCTCTCATGGACAACCTGGTTTCCTTTATGAACAATCCGACATCCGGCGAACGCAACCTGGTAAACGCAGCCGTCATCCATGCGCAGTTTGAAACGATCCATCCCTTCGCCGATGGCAACGGTCGTCTAGGCCGCATGCTGATCCCGCTGTTTCTTTTCAAGGCGCAGGAAATCGAAATGCCCTGGCTCTTTTTGAGCGAAGCGATTGAAAAGGAAAAATTCCGCTACTATAAAATGCTGAACGACGTCCGGACAAACGGAGCCTGGAACGAATGGATTAAATTCTTTCTAGGAATCGTGGATAGGCAATGCGTCAAATACGAGGGCAACGTCCAAAAAATCGAGGAACTTTACGAATCCAGCCTGAAAAAGGTTTCGGGCATATCCTCCTCGCGCCTGCTGAAGCAGGTTTTCAGCTGTTTTTTCAAAAACCCCATCCAGAACAGCCGCGCCATCGAACGGGAAACGGGACTTTCCAATACCACGGTCAACCGCCTGCTAGACAAGCTGACTGCGAACAACATCGTGTTTGCCGATGATAGAAAGCGCGGGAACCTGTATTATTTTTACGACCTGGTCGAACTGCTGTGATTTTGACAGCACGATATAGTACAAAATTTTTGCGGATAAAGTAAAACGTTCTAACAAGACAAAGCGGTCCCCTATCGGAACCGCTTTTTGCTTCTAACTCCAGAAACTACTTTTTTTTGAGCTCTTCCTTGTACTTTGCCGCGGCTTCGTTCATGCGCTTCTGCATGTCGGCGCTTTCGGCGCGGAGCATGAATTCCTGGTTTTCCTCGGCGGCCTTTTTCAGCGATTCCGCCATCTTCGCCGGATCCATCGCAACAAGGACATAAATCTTGTACTGCCCACTTTCGGCGTTATACTGCGTGATCGTGCGAAGAACATTTGCCCCGACCAGCTCCTGCTCCGTGTATTCGTTCGCCTTCTCTTCCCAAATCTTGAGAGCCTTGCCATCGACATTCTTGCCGTATTGTTCCTTGTAACGGTTCACCTGGGTTTTTGTCGCCTCGGCAAGAGCCGCACGAGCTTCGTCCGCCGCCTGGGTCCGCGCAATCATCTCGTCGTTCGAAACTGCCATTCCGATAGACGCTATGATATCCTTGCCGGAAAGTTCCGCCTTGTATGCTTCGAGTTGCGTCGCCGGCGTTTCCACCGTCTGGAATCCTCCCTCGGAAGCCTTTTGCGCGGAACTCGCGCAACCGGTAAATCCCATGGCGCAGAGAAGCGCCCCCACAGCAAACATTTTACGATTCATCATGATTTCCTTTGACCCGACCGGGTCTTTTTGATAACAACAATATACATAAATTGCGACAAAGAAAAAGAGTTTTATTCGAATTTTGCAAAGCAAGACGTTGAGAGATCTGGGCTTCAAT
>JBNMGX010000266.1:0-3286 GCA_050872465.1 Hallerella sp. | reverse complement strand
CGAGGGTATCGTTCATCACTGCGAATTTCGTGTAGAGCTTGCCGTCAAAAGTTTTATGCGGAAGCGGCGCATAGGCGGTTCCATTTTGCGAATCGAAAATGACGTCTCCCACGTCCATCAGGTCGAGGAACGCATTGTCCGCTTTTCCCTGGATAGCCTGGTTTATGTTATAAAGGTAGTTTTCGTTGGATTGTCCGCCGCGGAAAAGCCTGTAGCTAGCGAGTTCGTTGTCGTGGAATCCTTCGGCATTGCGCATTCCGTAGAGCGGGAACGAGTTTGCGCTGAACGCGTCGTTTCGGGAAATGGAAAGAACGCGCGGACGGCTGAGCGGATCGGGATGTTCCCGGAGTACGCTCTGGACCAGCGGCGAATTGGTTTGTATGTAATCCTTTCTTTGGACGTTCTGGACGAATGCCGCGTCGATGGTGTAAAGTTCGATGGCGGCGAAGATTCCGACAAGAGCCGCTTTCTGGATTGTAGAAAGCTTGCTTGTGAAAACGAGCCACGAACCGACCGTTGCAATCAGCGCAAGGATGAAGCTCGGCAGGATTTTTGCCGCGGAAAATTCCATGACGCCCGTGTTGAGAGGGCGGAAGTACATCGCTGTTTCAACATCCGAAACGAGGTCCTGGCCCGAGAAGAGGAAAATCCCGACGAGGATGAACGGGAAAAGAATCGCTCCGAGTTCGAGCTTTGACGAGCCTTGGAATTTCGTCTCGAAGGCGGCGGCGAATTCCTTGGCGGAGAATGGCGCGTTCCTGTCGAGAATGTTCAGCGTCGCGATGAGGAAAATTCCGTAGGCGATTGAAATGAGAAGCCCGGGGACGCCTAGGAAGGATTCCCAGCAGAAGCGCGAAGCGCAGACGATTCCCAGCAGTGCGAGGAAGAGGAAAAGTCCCGCTTTGAGCGAACGCCTGTTTTCCGGGTTCTTGAATGCGGAAACGACAGGTGCCGCCATCATGAGCGCGAGCAGCGGAAGCCAGAACATCGCCATGCTCGGTGCGCGGAAACTCTTCATGCCGGGGACGATGGCAAACCAGAGTTTGAAGAGCGGGGAATGCGCCCCCATCGCATACGAAAGGGCGACCGCACAGCCGACAAGCCAGAAAGCCGCCATGCGGCGGTTCTTGCGTAGAAACAGCCCGAGGAACGCGAGGAACGTGAGGACGATGCCCGCGCTGTCGTGGTTCAGCTTGAACGCGTTGTGTCCCCAGTAAAAGGG
The DNA here is from genome assembly GCA_050872465.1 of Hallerella sp. Lineage (GTDB taxonomy): Bacteria > Fibrobacterota > Fibrobacteria > Fibrobacterales > Fibrobacteraceae > Hallerella. The sequence goes on along the minus strand of JBNMGX010000266.1, from coordinate 2,064 downwards.
AGAACCTTGGATTCTGGCTTTTTGAAAGTCGGCGTAGGGAATTGATATGAGGGAGCTGCCGGAAAGTTCCGGACCGGCGGCGCCGTTTTTCTGTTCATAGACGTCCGCGCCGAGAAATCCCGGGATGAGCATCGAAGCGAGTTCTTCCTGGTGGAGCGACCAGCTTGTCGCATGTCCGTAATTTGTCTTTTCGCCCGTTCCGCGGACCGATTCCGCTGTCGTGTAAAGGTAAGGAGGAATGATCTGGAACGCGGAAATCCCGAGGGCGATGGCGAGCGCTCCGGCGGCGATTCCGAGCTTTTTCGAGCGGATACCCCAGGATGCCCTGAGCGCGAGCGTTTCGAAGAGCGCGTAGAAACCGGCACCCCAAAGGAACAGGTAGGTGAGCTGCAGGTGCGAACCGAGAATCATCCACACGACGGAGAGCGTAAAGAGCGCGAAGTATCCGAGGCTTCCTTCCCGGATGATCTTTCGGATGGAAAGCAGCGCGAGCGGCGCGACGGCAAATACCATCATCTTCCCGTCGTGACCGCCATAGACGTAGGTGAAGTATTGCGGGGAAAACGCATAGAGAAAACCGAAGAAGGTTCCCCAGGCTAGGCTTCCCGTCAGGTTCTTGGCGAGGGCGAAAGCCGAAAGGAACGCAACCCACAGGATGAGGATGAACTTGAAGCCGACTGCCCGGGCGGGATCCGTCAGAAATTCGGTGAGGACAAGCGGGTGGTAGGCGTCGCCGAAAAGCGCGTCGATCGTGGGAACTCCGCCAAGGCGCGAATCGTCCCATTCCGAAAGGACGAGGCTCTGCGCGCGCAAAACCTTGCTGCCGATTCCGTTCAGCTGGTCGGAATTGAGCATCAGCGTGTTCGCATCAAAGACGAAAGCCCGGAAGACGAAGAGAAGGACGATGAGAAAGGCGAAGCCGATTCCGGCGAATGCCCCGAATTTTTTCAGAGTTTCCTTTTGCATAGTCGCAAGGTAAAAAAAAGCCGCCCTCTTGCGAAGGTCGGCTTTTCGAAAACTTGGAATATCGCGTTAATCCGCGGCATTTTCGTCGAGCTAACGCGATTGCACGATGTGGTAAATCGAGAACAGCGAAAGCAGGAATACGAGAACGATTCCGAGAACCTTGATTGTCTTTGCCATGATGAGAACTCCTTGTTTACAGACCTTAATCTATCTAAAAAATGGGAAAAAGGCAACGCCTACGAATCTTTTTTCACGATAATGCAGATGGCGGGAAGCTTCTTTTCGGCGGAGATTTCGCTCTGGATGATTTCCGAGGTCTCGATATGGCAGGGGAGGTTTTGCAGCAGAAACTGGATGCGTTCCCGGCTAAAGCCTAGCCAGAGGTGTCCGTGGGTTTCCCGGAGTTCCTCTTCGCTGTGTTCCGCGAGGTCGAGAAGGGCGAGCGTTCCGCCGGGGGAGAGCAAGCGGACCGCTTCGGCGAGGGATTCCTGAGGACTCGGCGCATGGTGCAGTACCTGGCTCATCAGGACTAGATCCGCGCATTCCGCCGGGAGCGGGATTTTCCGCATGTCCGCACAGATCGATTCGACATTTTCGACGCCTTTTTCCCGGGCTATCGCCTTGACGCCGTGGACGGTCGATTCGTTGATGTCGATGGCCGTCACCTGCTTGCAGCGCTCGGCAAGCATAAAGCTCAGGTCGCCGCCTTCTCCGCATCCGATGTCGATTGCGTGTTCAAAGGAAATCATCAGATGGGCGAAAAGCGAAATCTGCGCCTTTAGGCTTCCGCCCGCTTCCGAGAGCTTGTGGAACTTTGCCGTGTAGCCGTTTCTCCGCCCGATGAGGAGATTTTCGACCTTGCTTTCGACGATTGCCAGGTCGGGAAGCTGTTGCCAGGCCTTGGAAATCATTTCGTAGAGTTTGCGGCTTAGATAGAGGTCGTCCGAAAGCCCGTAAAACGCCTTCGTCCCTTCGCGCCTGTCCTTGAGAAGCCCGCAGTTCGAGAGCTTTGACAGGTGCCGGCTTGCGTTCGACTGGTGGATGCCGAGAATTTCCTTGAGTTCGTTGACCGTGAATTCCGAGTGCGAAAGGATCATT
>JBNMGX010000265.1:0-3314 GCA_050872465.1 Hallerella sp. | reverse complement strand
CCTCCACCCACCTGAACGATTCGACCGAAACGGCGATGCTCAAGGCAGCACTCGGAGAACATGCCTACAAAATCAAGGTCTCGAGCACGAAGAGCATGACCGGGCATTGCGTCGGCGCAGCAGGCGCCATCGAAGCTATCATCAGTACGCTCGCCATCCGGGACTCATTCTTCCCGGCGACGATCAATCTGGAAAACCCGGACGAAACTTGTGACCTAGACTACGTTCCGAACCAAGGCGTTCCGGGAAATATCAATTGCGCTGCGTCGGCGTCCCTAGGATTCGGCGGACACAACGGTGTCGTCATCATCAAAAAATTCAAGGATTAAATTCAAAGGATTCTCTATGATAATCAAGCCTCTCATCCGTAGCAACATCTGCATCAACGCCCATCCGAAGGGATGTGCCAAGGACGTCGAACATCAAATCGCCTACGTGGAAAAGAAGGCGGCCTTGCGCGGCAAGCTTCCGAACGCTCCGAAGAACGTTCTCGTTCTGGGATGCTCCACGGGCTACGGGCTTGCAAGCCGAATTGCGGCGGCTTTTGAATGCGGAGCGAATACAATCGGCGTTTCGTTCGAAAGGGAAGGAACCGAGTCGAAAAGCGGTACTCCGGGCTGGTACAACAACATGGCGTTTGATCGGGCGGCAAAGGCCAAGGGGCTCGGCTGCGTGACGTTCAACGGCGACGCCTTCTCCGACGAAATGCGGAAGCAGGTCATCGAAGCTTCCAAGCAGTTTGGAAAGTTCGACCTGGTGATTTACAGCGTGGCAAGCGCGGTCCGCGTCGATCCGGTCACGGGCGAAAAGTATCGCAGCGTATTGAAGCCTCTCGAAAAGACGTTCTCCGGGGCGACGATGGATGTCGTCACGGGCAAGTTCTCCATCATCACTGCGGAAGTCGCAAACGAAGAGGAAAAGCGCCAGACGGTAAAGGTCATGGGTGGCGAAGACTGGGCGCGCTGGATTCACCAACTTTCCGAAGCGGGCGTTCTCGCCGAAGGCGTCAAGACGGTTGCCTATTCCTACATCGGACCGACCTACACCCACGCCATCTACCGCGACGGCACCATCGGAGCGGCCAAGAAGGATATTGAGCGGACCGCTCGCGAACTCGACGCGGAACTCTCGAAATCCCTCCACGGCGAAGCGTACATCTCCGTGAACAAGGGACTTGTAACGCGCTCTTCGGCGGTCATTCCGCTGATTCCGCTCTACATTTCCATTCTCTTCAAGATTATGAAGCGGAACGGCACGCACGAAGGTTGCATCGAACAGATGGAGCGCCTTTTTGCGGAACGGCTTTACACGGGAAAGCCTGTGCCGACAGACGATGAGCACCGCATCCGCATCGACGAACTGGAACTCGACCCGAAGGTTCAGGACGAAGTCGCCAAGTATATGCCGATTGTAAACGAGAACAACATCGCCGAACTCGGAGACATCGAAGGCTACCGTCACGATTTCCTTGCGACGAACGGCTTTGACATCGAAGGCATCGACTACGACAAGGATGTCGAACGGATGGACACGATCTAGTTCCGTTGCAAAATCTTTTAAAACCGTCCGGCAAGGGCGGTTTTTCGCTTTTAAAAATTTCGGGAATTCTGTGCGGGGGAGGTGCTTGGTGAAAAACAAAAAAACTCCGACAAATCGGAGTTTTTAGAGCGGCGGACCGGGATCGAACCGGCAACCATTAGCTTGGAAGGCTAAAGCTCTACCATTGAGCTACCGCCGCAGCGATTCCAATTATACAAAAAAAAACGCGGTTTCCAAAGGGGAACTTGCGGAAAAGTTGAACTTTTTCCCGAGATTTGCTAAATTTTTCGCCAAAATCAACCATCTTCACGAGGTAGCATAACTTGTATCCCAATCCCCGCCTACGGCAAATGCCGAACCGTCCCGCGGACGGAACCCGTATCAACGAAGCCATCCACATCTCCCCGATCCGTCTGGTGAAGGATGACGGCTCGCAGGTAATCATTGATACGCGCAAAGCTTTGCAGATGGCAAAGGACGCCGGACTGGACCTGGTGGAAGTTTCGCCGAACGCGAAGCCTCCGGTCTGCCGCATCATCAATTACGGCAAGTACAAGTTCGAGCAGCTCAAGCGCAGCAAGGCGGCAAAGGCCAAGCAGCATGTCGTGAAGCTCAAGGAAATCAAGATGCATCCGAAGACAGCCGAGAACGACTATCTGTATCGTGTCAAGCAGATGCGCGGCTTCCTCGAAGATGGCATGAAGGTCCGTCTGATTATGCAGTTCCGTGGGCGCGAAATGGCGCACATGGATTACGGTCGCCGTCTGATGGAACGCGCCAAGCAGGACTTGGCGGATGTCGGCGAATTGGAAACGGATTCGCGGATGGAAGGGAACACGCTTCTCTACATCTACGGTCCTAAACGCGGTGCCGCCCAAAAGGCCGCAGCGCAAAAGCCCGCAACCGAGCCAAAGGCAGCAGGTGAGGCTAAACAACAAACCCAAGAGGTAAACAATGCCTAAGATGAAAACGCACGGTGGTGCCAAGAAGCGCTTCCGCGTGACCGGCAGCGGCCACGTGAAGTTCAAGCGCGCTGGTCTGCGCCACATTCTTACCAAGATGACGACAAAGCGCAAGCGCAACCTGCGCAAGGCTGGAACCGTCAAGAAATCCGATGAATACAGAGTCAAGCGTCTGCTTGTCAAAGCTTAACAGGAGAGGTAAGAATGCCACGTTCTAAGACTAGAGTTCCTTCTCGCGCCCGCCGCAAGAACATTCTCAAGGCTGCCAAGGGTTACTACGGACGCCGCAAGTCGAATCTTCGCCTTGCGAAAGAAGCCGTCGCCCACGCAGGCCAATACGCATACGCTCATCGTCGCGACAAGAAAGGTGCTTTCCGCTCCCTGTGGATCACCCGTCTCAACGCTGCTGTGCGTGAATTTGACTTGAGCTACAGCCAGTTCATCCACTTGCTGTCCAAGGCGAACATCAGCATCAACCGCAAGGTCCTTGCCGATCTCGCCGTGAGCGACCCGGAAGCTTTTGCTGCCGTCGTTGCGCAGGTGAAGGCTCAGGCTTAACCGAAGAGAAGAGGTTCTCGAAGAATGCCCCGGCTTGCCGGGGCATTTGCGTTTTGATAGGGGAAAATTTATATTGCCGATAATTCTTTGTTTGAGGTAAATATGAAATTGAAAATTTTTGTTTCCATTCTAACGTTTTTCATTCCTGTAGTCCTCGGAGCGTATGAAGTGAAGGAACCGTTTTTATGGGATGCTTCGATGGATTCGGTGGGGCGGATCATCACAGGTTCTGCCGATGAATCATCGGGGTATTGG
>JBNMGX010000264.1:0-3317 GCA_050872465.1 Hallerella sp. | reverse complement strand
CGAGCCTGCACGAGCAGAGACGTCTGCGCAAAAAAAAGAAAAGCGTTCCCGAGAAAAGAGCGGGAAAAAATCGGACTCGGAATTTTTGACACTGGTTCTCGAACCGGGCTTTGACCGGAAGCTTTTAAAAGGCTCCGCCCGAATGGCCAAGGCTTTTTTTCGCATTTTCCGTTGCCGATTTGAACCGACCGTTGTCGAAGGGATTCGCCTGGATTCCTTTGCGGAAATGGGTGTCGCCGGCGGCGCACTGGATTTTTTTGCCGCGACCGTTCCGCTTCTTGAAAACTGGGAATTTCGGATGGACTGGAAAGGGACGAAGGCGTTTCGCATCGAAGGCGGAATCGCGGCGTCGTTTTCGCTTGCCCGGATTTTGGGATTTTGTCTGGTGTCCTTGCGCTGGGTTTTGGAACTTGCGTGGATTTACCTGAAAAATCGCCGGCGCCTGAGGAAAAATCCGAAAGGTTTCCGGCTTGTCTTTTGGAGACGTTTTATCGTTCGATTCTTATCGGCGGAAGGAGCCTAGATGCAAAAATTGACGGTGGAAAGATTGCTTTCTCGACTGGGGTTCGGTTCACGCAAGGAATGCCGTGTACTGGTGCGTTCGGGGCTTGTGGAAATTTTGGGCAGGACTGTCGAAGATCCGTTCGTGGAATTGGCGGAAAGGCCGGAGACGATTACCGTGAACGGAGAAAACGTGCCGACAAGGGAAGAACTTTACGTGATGATGAACAAGCCTTGCGGGCTGGAGTGCAGCCACAAGCCGCGGGACCACGAATCGGTTTTTGAAAAGTTTCCCGCTCGGATGCTCGAAATGGGCTTGAATTGCGTGGGACGGCTGGATGCGGATTCGCACGGGCTTCTTTTGTTTTCAAACCAGGGACAGTTTATCCATCGGGTGGAAAGTCCGAAAAAGGGGATGCTCAAGACCTATGTGGCAAAACTCGCCCGACCGGTTACCGAGGCGCAGATTCGTCTCTTGAAGGAAGGCGTCCAGCTGAAGGGCGAAAAAAAGCCTTTTGTGGCGCGCGCTCTGGAAAAGGTTTCCGAAAAGGAAGTCCGCATTTCGATTGCCGAAGGCGTTTATCACGAAGTCCGCCGGATGTTTGCCGCGGTCTCCAACCATGTTGAAGACCTAGAACGGATTTCCATTGGGAACGTAACGCTCGATCCAACGCTGGAACTCGGAAGCTGGCGCTTTCTTTCCGCAGAAGAAGTGGCGGAATTCGGTTGATTTCTGTTGCGAAGACTAAAAGTCGTTCACCGGGATTTTTTCGGAGACGGCTTGTGCCGGGATCTTGCTTGCTACGGCAGTCTTGATGTCGGTGGAAAACTTGAATGCGATGACAGAACGCGAATCCAGATAGACGGTTTCTCCGGTTCTCGGATTGCGCGCTGGACGCGCCTTGCGTTCCTTGCGGGCAAAGGTTCCAAAACCGCGAAGCTCTATCGTGTTGCCTTCGGTGAGAGATTCGGCGACGACATCGAAAAACTGTTCGACGACAACGCGCACCTTGCTTTTCACGATGCCTGTCGCGCAGGTGACGTCTTGAATCAAATCTTGTTTTGTTGCGTTTGCCACGGTTCAAATATAAGAACCTTTGCGTGAAAAATCTACTTTTGGGACGCTTCGCCTTCTTTTTTCCGGGTGATTCGCATGAACTTTTTTGTGAAAAGGTGTGAGTAAATGTTGAAAACAGAATTCCGGTTTGGAAATGTTCGCGTTTTGCCGTGCACGGTGCTTTCGCCGATGGCCGGTGTGACGGATGCGCCTTTTCGTCGCCTGTGTCGAATCCTTTCCGGGAACCGGATCGGGCTTCTGGTTTCGGAATTTGTTTCGACGGATGGGACTTCGCCGTTTGTGCTGAAAAACCGCAAGCAATTAAATTTTTACCCCGAAGAGCGACCTTTTGGCATCCAAATTTTTGGCCGCAGCCCGGAACGGATGGCCTATGCGGCGCAAATTCTCGAATCGTTGAACCCGGATTACATCGAAGTGAACGCGGGCTGTCCCGTTCCGAAAGTGGCGGGCAAGGGTGGCGGGGCTGGGCTTTTGAAGGACTTGCCGCGGCTTGGAAAAATTCTCGCCGAAGTCAAGAAGTCCATTCGGCTTCCTCTGACGCTCAAGTGCAGAATCGGCTGGGACGAAAATTCGATTAACGTGATGGAAACGCTGAAAATTGCGGAAGGCGAAGGCGTGGAAATGCTCACGGTGCACGGCAGGACGCGGGTTCAGGGTTACAATGGTTTTGCGGACTGGAATGTTATCGGCGAAGTGGCGAGTTCAGCGAAAATTCCGGTCGTCGGAAATGGGGATGTTTCGAGTGTTGGCGGGGCGCTTTTGCGCCTATCGGAATTTGCCGTGAGCGGTGTTTCGATCGGTCGAGGCGCGATGCACAATCCGTGGCTTTTTAGCGAGATAGCGGATGCGTTGGAAGGGAAGCCCGCCCGAACGGTTTCGGCGAAGGAAGCCTGCGGAATTTTTGAATCTTATTACGGCTTGATGATGGAGGAGGGAACTTCGACGCCTTTCGGCGCGCTGGGTCGCTTGAAACAGCTGGCGGCGAGACTTTGCAAGGGCTTTGAACCGGAGACTCCCGAATTTCGGAAAAGCGTTCTGGTCAGCCAATCTCCGGAAGAACTTTTTGAACGGGCAGCCCGGTTCGCTGATTTCGCACAAAGTAATGGGATTGCGTTTGTGCCGGAACGCTTGGTGAATTTAAATGGCCGGAAGGAAGATGCCGTTTCCTTTGAGCGGCAGTTTAAAGGTTAGTCGGGAGAACAGCGGACGTCTAGATTTAGGGACGAGGGAGTAGTCCGCGGACGTCTAAGTTTAGTGGATAGTGGTCAGTGGCCAGTGATCAGAACCGCAGACTTTTAAGCTTTCGGGATGCGAAAATTCGAAACGAACCGTTTCCGCGCGTTGTCATTCCCCGGCTTGTCCACCGCGGCGGACGCAGACCGGGGAATCCCTTTTCAGAGATTATCGGGTCAAGCCCGGCAATGACATGTTGCAAAGAACGGCAATGACAGGTTAGCAAGCTTGTCGAGCTAAGCCCGATATTCAGAGCTTAGTTGGGAGAACTTAGAGCTTAGAATAGTGGACGTCTAGGTTTAGGGAACAGGGATTAGGGAATAGTCTGCAGACGTCTAGGCTTTTGGGAAGCGGGGAACTGAAGCGAACTAAATTCTCTCAACTTTTAACTCTTCACTAAGTTCTAAAATCTCAGCTCTAAGCTCTGACCACGCTCCAGGATGACCGCTTGGAGGGAATGTCCACTCGAACGCCCCTCTCGTCGCATTCCACTTCACATTCTAAT
>JBNMGX010000263.1:0-3357 GCA_050872465.1 Hallerella sp. | reverse complement strand
AGGCAAGACCGCCTGATATGGCGATATTTTTTGACAGGCGGTCTTGCCTTCGTCGTGGATTTCGGGCTTTTTGCAATTTGTCTTTATGCGTTTGAATGGCATTACCTTGTTTCAAACCTGGTGGGACTTGTCGCCGGGCTTGTCGTGAATTACTGGATAAGCGTTCGTTGGGTTTTTGCCGCTTGCAAACGGAGCGTTTCGAACAGGACACTGGAATTTTCCATGTTCGCTCTGATCGGAATTTTGGGCGTTCTTTTGAATCAGGCTCTGATGTGGCTCCAAGTGGATTTTTTAGAAATCTTGCCGATGCTTGCCAAGTTTATCTCGGCGGCGATCGTCTTGCTGTGGAATTTTGGAATCCGAAAAATTTTCCTTTTTAAATCGTTGAAGGATTGATATGAAAACTGCCGTGATTATCGGGGCCGGTCCCGCGGGGCTTACCGCTGCCTATGAACTTTTGAAGACGACGGATGTGAAACCGATTGTTCTCGAAGAAAACGCTTTTGTCGGGGGAATTTCCCGGACGGCGGTTTACAAGGGAAATCGGATGGACATCGGCGGTCACCGCTTTTTCAGCAAAAGCGATGTGGTGATGGACTGGTGGGCGGATATTTTGCCGCTGCAAGGTTCCCCGAGTTGGGACGATCTTTCGATTGAACGTCCGGTGCACCTTTCTGCCGGAGGTCCCGACCCGGAAAAAGAAGATCGGGTGATGCTCATCCGTTCGCGCCTTTCCCGAATCCTCTACATGCGAAAGCTTTTTGACTATCCGGTGAGCTTAAATGCGGCGACGATTAAAAACCTGGGGCTTTGGCGGATGTTCAAAATCGCCATGAGCTATCTCAAGGTCTGCATTCTCCCGAAGCGCAAGGAAGTTTCGCTAGAAGACTTCATGATCAACCGTTTTGGCGTGGAACTCTACCGCACATTCTTCCGGGACTACACGGAAAAGGTCTGGGGTATTCCCTGCGATAAAATCAGCGCGGACTGGGGCGCTCAGCGGATCAAGGGCCTTTCGATCGGGAAAACGCTTCTTCATGCGCTGAAATCCATCTTGCCCAAAAAATCGGAATCGATTCGGCAGAAAGGAACGGAGACGAGCCTCATCGGGGAATTTCTCTACCCGAAGCTCGGACCGGGAGAACTCTGGGAAACCGTTGCCGAAAAAATCCAGAAGCTCGGCGGAGAAATTCATTTTCATTCCAAAGCGACGTCTCTGGAGGTCTCGGGGCAAAAAATTTCTGCGGTACGCTATACGGAAAACGGCGAAGAGAAAAGGCTGGAAGCCGATTACGTGATGAGTACGATGCCCGTGAAAAATCTGGTCGAGGCTCTTCCGAATGTCCCCGCCGAAGTTTCCCGCATCGCAAAAGGTCTCGTCTATCGGGACTTTATGACGGTGGGACTTTTGCTCGATTCGCTCGACATCAAGAACCCGGCGAAAGCGGGTACGCCTGAAGGCCGCTTGAAATTTGTCGCGGACAACTGGATCTATGTGCAGGAATCCGACGTGAAGCTCGGACGCATCCAGGTTTTCAACAACTGGAGTCCCTATCTGGTTTCGGATCCTTCGAAAGCCTGGATAGGTCTTGAATACTTTGTAAACGAAGGCGATGAAATGTGGAACATGACCGATCGGGATTTTATCGATTTCGCTGTTGCGGAGCTGGAAAAGATTCATGTAGCGAAGCGTTCCGCAGTCAAGGATTCGGTTCTTTTTCGCGTGCCGAAAACGTATCCGGCGTATTTTGGGACTTACAAGGATTTTGGCAAGGTCCGTGAATATATCGATTCCTTTGAAAACCTGTTCCTGATGGGCCGTAACGGGATGCACAAGTACAACAACATGGATCACAGTATGCTCACTGCGATGGAAGCGGTCAAGTGTATCCGGGAAAATTCAAGCGACAAGTCTGCTATCTGGAACGTAAACGCCGAAGCGGAATATCACGAAGGGAAAAAGTGAAAAAAATATTTCGGATGCCGGAATGCTATATCGTGCTGGGCGTCACGGTACTTTTAGTCTTTTTGCATTTTGCTTCTGCCGGTATAGAGCAGGTCCGCCTTGTCCGAAAAGGAATTGTTCGGGAAACGGCTTTTCCCGTTTCGCAGCCGATGGCGGCGAACGAATCTTTTGAAATCCTGTTTATCTGGTCTCCCGGGATTTTAGGAAATTCAAGATTGGACATTCATCCGGACGATTGTATCGATGCCGCTTGGGTAAACGGGAAATTTTTCAATCTGGAAAAATATCCGGGACACTGCAGCTGGTCGAAAGGATTTTCGATTAATGCTTTGGATTTGCAGGAATTTGGACCAGGGAAAAAAGAAATCCGGTTCTTTTTGCACAATGAAAACGGCCTAGGGGGGATGCTTCTTGAAATAAAGGAAAGTGGTGTGGTGGGAAGCATTTTTCGAGTCGCGCTTTATTTGCTGGTTGGAATTTTACTCTTCCTTGTTGCGAAACGCCTGCGAACGGGAACCGTCTTTGCTTCAATACTAATCTTGGGAATTCTCGTCCGTTTTTTTTATCTGCAGGAAACGAATTACGAACAGAGAACGCATGATGTTAGCGGACATCTCGATTATATCCGAATTGTGGCGGAAGAACATCGTATTCCTTCGGCGGATGATTGCTGGACGTGTTATCATCCTCCTGTATATTATACCGTTTCGGCTTTGCCCTGGAAAGTGGCAAACGTTTTGGGGATTTTTCCGATTCGGGCGATTCAATGGCAGAGTTTCCTGTTTGCCGTGGCATCCCTTCTTGCGGGGCTTCTTGCCTTGCGTCTGTTGCTTGGCGATGGAAGAAAATTTTTGCTGGCTGGATTGTTGTGGTGCTTTTGGCCTTCCTTTATACTTGTTTCTGCTCGAATCGGAAACGACTCTTTGTTCTACTTATCGCACCTAGTCTGTTTTTTGCTGTGCCTGATGTATTTGCAAACGGCAAAGGGAAAGTTTCTAATCGGAGCGACGGTCTTTGCCGGTCTCGCCTTCTTTTCAAAATCGACGGGTGCTGTTTCGGTGGCCGTATTTTGCCTTACCGTCGTTTTACGATTTGCCAAACAAAGATTCCGTCCCGGCCTTTCCGAAATAGTCGGGCTTGTCGCGGGAGTTTTTGTCTGTGCTTTGTGCGGAATTTCGTTGCTGGGAAACGAAATCAGTGGAAATGTTGACGGCTTGAAATGGGTCGATGTGGAAAATGGTCCTTTAAACTATTTGATTTTTGACTTGAAAACGTTTTTGCTCCAACCTTATACAAGCCCTTTCGACGATGCGCTGGGACGCCAATATTTTTGGAACTATTTGTTGAAAACTTCGCTTTTTGGCGAGTTCAGCCTGCTAAATACGACTTTT
>JBNMGX010000262.1:0-3365 GCA_050872465.1 Hallerella sp. | reverse complement strand
GATGGAAAAGATTCGCCTGGTGAACTCGGGAACGGAAGCGACGATGAGCGCTATCCGCGTGGCGCGCGGAGCGACCGGGCGAAACAAGATTGTCAAGTTCCGCGGCTGCTACCACGGGCATGGGGATTCCTTTCTAATCCAGGCGGGTTCCGGCGCTCTGACACACGGGACTCCCAGCTCGCTCGGCGTCACACCGGGCGTTGCCGAGGACACGCTCGTCGCGGATTACAACCACATCGAACAGGTCGAAGCTCTCTTTCTCGCCCATCCGACAGAAATCGCTGCGGTCATCGTGGAACCGGTCGCCGGCAACATGGGCTGCGTTCCGCCGAAGGAAGGCTTCCTTCCCGGACTTCGAAAGCTGTGCGACAAGTTTGGTTCGGTCCTTATCTTTGACGAAGTGATGACGGGTTTTCGCGTCTCGGACGGCGGTGCCGCAAAGCGTTTCGGTGTCACTCCGGACATGATCACGCTCGGAAAGATCGTCGGCGGGGGAATGCCGCTCGCCGCTTACAGCGGAAAGGAATCGCTGATGCGGAATGTCAGCCCGGAGGGAAAGGTCTATCAGGCGGGAACGCTTTCCGGGAATCCGATGGCGGTGACCGCAGGCCTTGCCCAGCTCCGGCTTTTGTACAAATTAAATCCCTGGGATGCGCTCGAACGGAAGGGTGAATTTCTCGCCGAGGGAATTCGGAAGGCTGCGAAAGAGGCGGACGTTTCGCTCCAGGTGAACCGGGTCGCTTCGATGTTTACCGTCTTCTTTTCCGAAAGGCCGGTCGAAGATACGGAAACGGCTCTTGCCGCGGACACAAAACGCTTCGCTTCCTTTTTCCATGCGATGCTCGAACAGAACATTCTCTTTCCGCCGTCCCAGTTCGAGACGACTTTTATCGGAAATTCCCATTCGGATGATATTCTCGAAAGGACCGTTGCCTCGGCGAAGATTGCATTTGAAAGGATGAAACCATGAAGATTACGGAAGCGGTCCAGTTTCTGTCCGAAGAAGCGAAAAAGTCGGCGACGGCCTTTGACATCGTCGCTGGGCATTCCAAGTCCGAAGGCGTTTCAGTTTTCAAGGGGAAAGTCCAGAACACGGAAATCTCCGAATCGGTCGGTGTGGGCATTCGGGCGTTCAAGGGGGAAAATCCCGGCTACGCCTACACGGAACGCCTGACCGAAACCGCCTTGCGCCAGACCTTGAAAGATGCGCTTTTGCACACGGCCTTTACGAAGCCGCTGCCCGTTCGGCTTCCTCTGCCGGAAAATCGTCCGCTGCGGAAATTGCCTTATAACCCGGGCCTAAAGGATGTGACGCTTTCGCAGATGGCGGAACTTTCCATGGACATCGAAAACCGCTGCTTCGAACTTTCGAAAGAGGTGACGAACGTGCCTTATCTCGGAACCCAGAAGGACGAGAGCTTCACCGTCTTTGCCAATTCGAACGGCGTCTATTTTGAAAGGCGGGAAAACGGAATCGGTGCAGGGGCGGGCGTCGTCGCGGAACGCGGAAATTCCAAGAAGCTCGGCGGATACGACCAGAACGCGCTTTCCTTTTCGGAGCTTTCGGCGGAAAAAATCGCGCAGAAATCCGTGGAACGCGCACGGGAACTCCTGGAACCTTCAAAAATCGCTGGCGGAAAAATGCCCGTCGTCCTTTCGGAGCGTGTCGCCGGGCAAATCGTCGGGATGTATGCGTCGTCTTTTTTTGCGGAACAGGTCCAGAAAGGGCAGTCCCGCTTGCAGGGACGGCTCGGGACGAAAATCGCGGGCGCAAAATTTTCCCTCTACTCCGACCCGACCCGCGAGGATCTTCCTGCGGTTAAAACCTTTGACAGCGAAGGGACCTTTGCGGACCGGGTGGCAGTCGTAAGGGACGGCATCCTCGAGGATTTTCTCTACAACCTGGAAACGGCGGCTGTCGCCGGGCGGGCGAGCAACGGCTGCGCGGCGCGTTCCTATTCGGGAAAGGTCGGCACTTCCTTTTCGAATCTGGTCGTGCTTCCCGGCGAGCGGACGACCGCGGAACTTCTCTCGCTTTTCCCCCGGTGCCTTTTGGTTCTTCGCCTTGAAGGAAATTCCGGTTGCAGCGCGGTCAGCGGCGAAATGAGTATCGGTGTGCAGGGAATGTTTGCGGAAAACGGAAAGATCCTGCATCCGGTGGAAGGGGCGACGCTCAGCGCGAACTTCATCGACCTGCTCGAAACGCTTGTCGCTATCGGGTCAGAATACCCGGACGCCTATACGACGCTCCAGGTTCCGGCGCTCGCATTCCCCGAAATTTCCGTTTCGAACTAAATTGTCAAGTTTTTGTAAAAATAAATCCGGCTTCTTTTTTTTGAAACCGGAGTTTTGGACTATGCATCTAAACGGCAAAGGGTTTTGGAAACGAATTTTACAAGGTGAACGATGAAGAAATTTTCCATTTTGGCCATGTCTCTCCTGGCATCCTTGCTTTTCGCCTGCTCCTTTTCGGAATCAGCGGAAGCTTCGAAATCGAAAGATTCTCCTGTGCGGAATGCGCGCACGCTTCGCGTCTCGGGATACATCGCAAGGCCGGATTCGACGACGGGGACGTATTCCGCAAGCGGTGAACTTGTCGCGAGAAACCGCGTGGAACTCAAGACGGAAACTTCGGGACGGCTTGTAAAGCTCTATGTTTCCGACGGTGCTCGCGTTTCCAAGGGAACCTTGTTGGCGAAGCTCGACGATTCCGAGCTGCGGGCGAACCTGAAAAGCGCGGAAGCGACTCTCGAATTGGCGAAAAAGAAGGAGGCCCGCACCCGATCCCTCTTTGAAAAGGACGGGGCGACAGCCGAGGAGCTGGAATCCGCGGAAAATGCCGTCAAGCTTTCGGAAGCGTCCAAGGAACTTCTCGAAGCGCAGATGGCAAAGACGGAGGTTCGGGCGCCTTTTTCGGGAAACCTCGGCGTGATTCGGGTTTCGGAAGGTGCCTATATGGCATCGGGGACAGAGATTTCGACTCTAGTCGATTCGAGGGAACTCTGGACGGAGTTCGAACTCCCGCAACGCTATTCTCGCGCTCTTGCGAAAGGCGATCGGGTAAAACTTGTCGATAGCGAACAGGGAACAGGCGTGGAGGCGAAAGTCCGCTTTATGGATGCCGAGCTTTCGAATACGAGCCGCACGCGAAAGGTCCGGGCGGTTTTGAAAAATCCCGACGGAAAGTTTCTCGCTGGGTCCTTTGTCCGTGTGAATCTCGTGTTCGGGAAAGGCTCGGAAACCGGGATGCCGATTCCGTCCGAGGCGATAACGCTCGATGCGAATGGCTCTTACGTCTTTGTCGCGAAAGGCGGCAAGGCGGAACAGGTCTATGTGGAAACCGGGCTTCGGACGCCGATTACGGT
>JBNMGX010000261.1:0-3374 GCA_050872465.1 Hallerella sp. | reverse complement strand
TTCCCCACCTGGGGCAGATCAGTCCGCGGACGATTATCGCTCCGATTTCATTCGAGGTTCCCAAGTCCGCCCAGGAAATCGCTAGCGAAAAAGCCCGGGCGGCGGACAAGGTCTATGCGGTTTTCGAGTTCAACCACGACGAAACGGTCCGCATCGGAAACGACCTGAAAACATATCTGGCAACCGTCGCCAAATACCGCACGCTCCAAGCCGAAATTTCCTCGGCAGCCGCAGAGGATTCTTCCGTGCAAATCAAGGTCCAGCAGGCGGCGCAGCTTTTCCACCAGCTTACAAACCGCCTTTCCAACACGGCGGTCCAGCAGCTCGCGTCGAACAAGCGTGCGACGGATTCCCTCGAAAGCGTTTTTTCCAGGATGCTCGAAAACGGCGTTTCGAATACGCTGCTCGCTCCGAGCAACACGAGCGTCCAGCTGTTCCGCGATACTTACAGCCTCCAGGACGTGAACTTCATCCCTTACACCAAGACCGAGGTTTCCTTTGTACGCGACAGCGAAGAGCGAAAACTCGACGCGAGCCGTATCCAGCCGCGGGAACGCGCCATCGACGAAGCGTTTACCGACTTGCAGCAGCATTTTAAAAGCCAGGGTCTCCAAAGCGCCTTCTACGAGGCTCTCTACGTGTTCACGCTCCCGAACGTCTTCTACCTCGCCAAGGAAACGGAACACCGGAAGGAAATGGCGGAAGCCCAGGTGAACTCCTCCAAAGGCATGATCCCCCGCGGCATGGAACTGGTCTCGCAAGGCTCGATCGTCACCAAGGATATTCTCGAACGGCTCGAAGCCCTGCAGAACGCCCTGCAAAAAGAGGAAGGCTCCCGACATGTCACCGCGCTCTACGGGCATATCGTCTTTATCGCCATCATCGTCTCGCTGTTTTTCCTCTACTTCTACTTTTTCCAGTTCGGGCGCATCCGAAACCGCAGGGAACTCTGGTCCATCATCGTACTGGTCGTCCTGCAGCTGGGAGCCTTTGCCGCCATCCATTATTTTTCCGCCTACATCCAAAAGGCGACGCCTTCCCTCCCGCAGGATTTCGACGTCATCTGGGTGTATCCGTTCATCCTTTCGCCGGTTATCGCGACAGTCCTTTACGACCGGCAGCTCGGAACGATTTTCGCCGCATTCTCCGCCGCGTTCCTAGGAATGCTTTCCGGCTACGACCTTTCCACAGCGATTCTCGCCTTCGGGATTTCCTGGGCCGGGCTTCACGGGCTGAACCGCATCCGCTACCGTTCGCAATTCATCTGGAGCATTCTCGAAGCGCTCATCGCCTTTGCTTTTGCGCTCGTCATCCAGCTTTTGCTCAGAAACCGCTTCCAGATGGACATTTTCCTCCCGACGCTCATCGCCGGATCCATTAACATCGTCTTCTGTAGCGCAGTCTCCTCGGTCCTCCTGATCCATCTCGCCGAACGCATCTTCGGCATCACGACCGACCTTACCCTGATGGAGCTTTCGGACTTCAACCGCCCCGCCCTCAAGCGCATTTCGGACCTTGCGCCGGGAACATTTCACCACTCGATCCAGGTCGCGAACCTCGCCGAAAAAGTCGCCGACGAAATCGGCGCGAACTCGCTCCTCGTTCGAACCATGGCGCTCTACCACGATATCGGCAAGACGATGCGCCCGGAATTTTTCACGGAAAACCAGAAGCAGGGTCTGAATCCGCACAAGAGCCTTCCTCCGCTCGAATCCGCCCGAATCATCATCAGCCACGTTTCACAGGGCATTGAACTCGCCAAGGAATTCAACCTGCCGTCGGTCATCACGGACGGCATCACGCAGCACCACGGCACAGGCGTCGTCCAGTATTTTTACCTCGAATCCAAGAAGAACGATCCCGAGAACACGCATATCGAAGACTTTACCTACCCGGGACCGAAGCCGCAGAACAAGGAAGCGGCGATTCTCATGATTTCGGATGTCATCGAAGCTTCGAGCCGCGCCATGCCGGAACCCACGCCCGAAAAGCTCAGGGACCTCATCAACACGACCATCAATGCGCGTCTCAACGAAGGGCAGCTTTCGGAAAGCGGTCTCAATCTGCGCGACCTGTCAAGGCTCTCCGAGGCGTTCCTCCAGAGCCTCGACGGAACTTATCACACCCGGGTCAAGTATCCCGCCGCAGCGCTCGCCGCCGGAAGGTTCGGACGCCGAGTCTAGATTGTCCGATTATTTTTGCAGACAAAAACTCCCCGACAAGCGCGGGGAGTTTTCTTTCGTCAGGACAGGACGTTCCTAGCGGATCGCTACCGATTTTTCGGAACCTTTGGACTTCACCCGATACATTCCCGGAAATCCGCGGAAGTGAATTTTCCCGTCCTTGCCGGCGACAAGCGTTTCATCGGTAGCCCAGACCCTGTGCCACAAATCGTAAATGCGCTTCGCAGCGAGCTTTTCCGTTCCGTCCGCCGCGATGATTCCGCCATCGGGAATCCAATGCCTAGCGTCCCAGAATCCCCAGAACATGATTCCCTTCACCGCCGGATGGCTGAACGCGGTTCGAATAAACATTTCGTATTGATCGGCCCGCATCTCTTCCGTCATATTCGTCCCCCGGTCCTGCGTTCCCATATCAAATTCCGTCACCTTGATGGGAAGGCCCAGTTCCGAAAGACGGTCGAGCCGCTCCTTGATAAGCGCAGGTACAACCTTCGCTCCGTTAAAATGGCACTGCACACCGATTCCCGAAACCGGAACCTTTCGGTCGAGCATTCCGCGAATCAGTTCGTAGTAGCGTTCCGTCTCGCCAAAGGCGACCACGTTGTAATCATTGATGTAAAGCTTCGCCGATGGGTCCGCACGATGCGCCCACACGAAAGCGCTGTCGAGAAGCCCCCAGCCGCACTTGTCAAAGAGGAAGGTTTCGTGAATCGGCTCGTTCCACACATCGTATTCCGGGATTTTCCCCTTGTATTCCTTCATGTCGCGTTCAATGCGCATCTTGATGTTTTTCGAAATATCCTTGCAGCTGCCCTGGATTCCCCAATGCTTGTCATAGTTATACTTCTGGATTCCCCAGACAAGGGTGTGCGCCCGGAAATTCCAACCGTTCTCCTTCGCAAAGTCCAGATATTCACGCATTTCCTCCTTGCGGATTTTCCCTTTTTTCGGCTCGTATTCCGGCCACTTGAAAAGGTTCTCGGGAACGCCTGCCCAGAAATACTTGTTCGCCGTCTTCCGATACCATTTTTCCACGCTGTCCTTGGGATTTCCGTAAAAAGCGATAGCCGTTCCAAAGGGAAAGTCGTGCCGTTCAAGCGTCACGCGCACCGTATCGCCTGGTTGAAAGCCCGCAAGCGAGAGCTCCTTTTTCCGAATGGAATCGATCCGCGCGTCCGCCTTCGCATACCA
>JBNMGX010000260.1:0-3395 GCA_050872465.1 Hallerella sp. | reverse complement strand
GTCAAGTTCGAGACAGCCAAGCCTTTACATCCGACGCATTGGATCGTGCCCGCGACCGAAAAAAAGGAAACGCTCGAAAGCGACATCCTGAAAGATTCCATACCGATGTCAAGAAACGTCACGGTCGTCGGAGCGGGACCGGCCGGGCTGTGGGCAGCGCTTTCTTTCGCAAGGAAAGGCTTCCAGGTGAACTTGTACGAACAGGGAAGCCCGGTCGAGGAACGTTTCCAGGACATCCGGCGTTTCTTTGTCGATCGGAAATTCAATCCCCGTTCGAACATCCTCTTCGGCGAAGGCGGTGCGGGCGCCTACTCCGACGGAAAGCTCAACACGCGTTCGCGAAACATTTTTTCAAGCGCAGTTCTTGCGGACATGGTTCACTTCGGCGTTTCAAGAGACGTCCTGACCTTTGCGAAACCACACGTCGGAACGGATCGTCTGGTCCTCTTGCTCAAGGCGCTCCGCAGGGAATTCTTGGAACTCGGCGGAAAAGTCCACTTTCATACCGCCCTCGAAGATATCGAAATTTCAGGCGGAAGCCTTTCCCGTGTAAACTTCAACGGAACGTGGCAAGACGCGGACAACCTGGTTCTCGCCCCGGGGCATTCCGCGAGATTTCTCTACGAACTCTTGCACGAACGCGGTGTCGCCGAAGAAAGCAAGGCATTTGCGCTCGGAGTTCGCGTCGAACATCCGCAGGAACTCATCAACATCCGCCAGCTCGGAAAGGACGTGAACACGGAACTCACCGGCAGCGCGGAGTATGCGCTCACGGCAAAGACCCTCGGCGGAAAATCCGCAGCCTACAGTTTCTGCATGTGCCCGGGCGGCGTACTCGTCCCCTGCGTTTCCGAAGAAGGAACGCTCGCCACCAACGGCATGAGCTACAGCAAGCGAAACGGCAAGCTAGCCAACGGAGCAATCGTCGTCCCCATCGAAAAGAGCGACACGCTCTTCGGCGGCATCGAAATGCAGCGACGCTTCGAGAGAAGAGCGTTCGAACTCGGCGGAAAGAACTATTCGGCTCCGGCACAGACAATCCGCGCATTCCTCGAGGGAAAAAACGATACGGTTCTCCCCAGAAGCTCTTTCGCGACAGGAATCCAAGCCTGTCCGCTTCGGGAAATCCTCGATGACGTCCTTTGCGATTCGCTCGCTGAAGGCTTCGAGCAGTTCGAAAAAAAGATTCCGGGATTCATCGGCAACGGGCTGATCGTCGCCCCCGAAACGCGCACCAGCTCCCCGGTCCGCATCGTGCGGAACACGGACACGCTCGAAAGCGTTTCTACAAAAGGGCTCTTTGTCCTCGGCGAAGGCGCAGGCTACACCGGCGGAATCGTGACCAGCGCCGCAGACGGAATCAAGCTTGCCAACCGCGCCAAAATGTCAAAAAATTAAATTCGGATTTTTGATTTTTCCCCAAAGGATTTCTGCCATGATCACCCGCGTTATCGACCGAAATTTTGCCAACATGCGCCTAGACCGTTTCTTGCGCAAGGCTTTCCCGAACGAACCGCTCTCCACATTCTTCGCGATTCTCCGAAAGAAGAAAGTCCGCGTCAACGGCGTTCACGCAAAGGCTCCGCAGATGCTCCGCGAAGGCGATACAGTCGATATCTACGAAAATTTCAAAAGCCTAGAAAACGCCACAGCAGAAACCTCCGTCAAAAAATCATGGGGAAACGAAGCGCGCTTCTCGGAACGTTACTTTGTACAGAACAACCTGAACATCGCGCTCGAAAAGGAGGATTTTCTCGTCGTCGATAAGCCTTCCGGAATCGCAAGCCAGCCGGGAACGGGAACCCGCAAGGGAGAAACCCTGGTCGAAATGCTCTGGCAATGGGGAAGCGACGAACATCTGGATTTCAAGCCCACGCTCGCCCACCGCCTCGACGAGGAAACTTCAGGACTCTTGCTCGCCGCGCTCCACGGAGACACGCTTCGGGAACTCACGCGAATGCTCCGCGAACATAAAATCCAGAAGACGTATTTCGCCCTCGTCAAAGGGAACCTCAAAAAGGAACGCGGAACCATCAAGGCGACCCTCGAACGCACGGATTCCAAGGCAGGCGCCAAGATGAAAACCGGCACAGAATCAGGCGTCGCGGCAGTCACGCACTATGCGGTCAAGGAACATCTCAACGGCTACGACCTCGTAAAAATCAACCTCGAAACAGGAAGGATGCACCAAATCCGCGCACATTTCGAAAGCATCGGGCATCCGCTCGTCGGAGACTCCCGCTACGGGGATTTTGCGCTCAACCGGGAATTCAAAAAGGACTTCGGGCTCAAACGGCTTTTCCTCCACAGCACGCGTCTGGAATTCGACTGGAAAGGCGAACACATCGTCGTGGAATCTCCCCTTCCCAAGGAGCTGCGCGAAGCCGTGAAAGCGATCAAGAAGTCGGGGGACGGAAAATAGGAGTCAGAAACCAGAGCTTAGCGGGTAATTTACAGCTGAAAATTAAGCTTGCAAAATAGGATGCGGCACAAAGCCATTCTCCAGATTGTTATAATGTCATTCCTTTGCTCCTTTTTATACTGTCATTCCCCGGCTCGGTGCAATGTCATTCCCGTGCTCCGACACGGTAATCTCCTTTCAGAGATTGTCGGGTCCATGCCCGACAATGACACGTCGCAAAGAACAACAATGACAGGTTAGCGAGCTTGTCGAATCCAGCGAACCGTTAGCCGTTTGGCGTTAGATTTCAAGGTTCAAAAAATAAAAGTCTGAAATTGAAGTGGATATGGAGTTAAAATTTCTTCGATTTATATATTTGAAACAACCTAAACAGATCTAACTCCCAGGAGGTTATCATGACAAAAGCATTCTCCACCCTCGCAGCGTTCTTCGCCTGTCTAGCGATCTGCGCCTGTTCCAGCGACAGCTCTTCGGCAACCGCCCCGACAACAAAAGCAAAGGCAACCTGCCAGATTACGCAAGATAGCGAAGAAGCTTTCCAAATCGTCATCACCGATCCCGATACCGCTACAATCACGGTGACGATGACTTACCAGGAAGAAATTTTTACCACCACGCATACGATTGTCTTCAACCCGAGCGTTCCACAAAGCGCCATCGACGAAGAATGCGCCGAGACCAAGGCGGAAGCAGGCGACTACATCGAGAACAACATCGAGTTCGACGCAACTTGCGAAGAAGGCACGGTAAGCATGGTCACAAAACAGGCCTCGCCCATCAACCCGCTCCTGTTCGGAATGACCGCGGAACTCGCCGACGGATGCAGGCAAATCGAAGAAACCGGCACCGTTCCCGAATTCACCGAGGATTAATCCCCTACCATTCCCTTAGCGCCGAAAGGAATTCGTCCTTGGTGTAAGCGCCTTCCGCCTTGCGTTCCCGATAGACCAGGGCATAGCGGAAGGCGTTCCCG
>JBNMGX010000259.1:0-3395 GCA_050872465.1 Hallerella sp. | reverse complement strand
GGCAAGTCCTTCGCCGGGAAAAGCTACGACGCGCACGAGATGCTGCTAATCGCGGACAGTTCGGGCAAACTTTCAAAGATGGTCCCGTCGCCCGCCGGCTACGCCTTCGACCACACGGAATGGGTCCGCGGACGGGAAGAACTCGCTATCGCGACCCTCACGGACGCAGAGGGAGCTCACTCGAAAATCGCTCTTATCGACGTCTCGGATTCGAGCGTCTTCGAACTCGCCGAGGGAAGAGAACTCTGGCACCCGGACCTGTGGGTTTCTAACGCTTCCTCGCAGAACATCGAACTCGACCCCGACAGCGCGGGGGTGTATCTGACCGGAGAGTACAAAATGGTCTCTGAGTTTTTTGTTACTCGCTATGATTTGGAATTGCTTTACAAATACAGGGATTCCATTACAGTTCTTATTTCTGGATCCTCCCGCCCTTGGGGTGGAATATATCCGCCTTATTTGAATTCCTTGACAAACGAATTTTCCGTAAACGCTTCCAATGCGGCGGTTGACATCCAAGTGGCAAAAAGAATCCTTTTGAAATATGGCAAAAATCTATGCCCAAAATTAAAGGTTATTGTGTTTTCTTTGGATCTGGACATATTTTATCAGCGTTATTATGAAAATCCCAACTTCTGGGAAATGCTTTATGCGACAGTACCCGGTTATGCGTATGACGTAAATCATGATTTTTGGAAAGATGGCTATCCGACCGGTTTGTATGAACAGGCGAAAGATTCTTACGGTAGCGATGATTCGGAGCGTAAACGATACGAAAATACTTTAGGCTTTTTCCAAAATCAAGCAATCGATTGGGGGGGCGAACCCGAACTAGCTGTAGATTCTACACGGATGGATGATGTTGAAAATTTGCCAGACAGCCTTTTGTCCGTCCCTCTAGAAATAATTCAAGAAGCGGAAAAAAACGGTATTTACGCAATTGGAATTATTTTTCCCCAATCGCCTAAATACGCTAACACGGGGGCTTTTGGGCGTTACGGTCTTAGAAGATCTGTTGCGGAACAAATCATAAAAAAATTACGAGAATTTGAAACAAAATATCCACATTTTTTCTTGATGGATGAAAATAAAATGGGCTATCATGATTATACGGACGATATGGCCATGAATTGGGATCATTTAGCTCCGCTCGGCGCTTCCCAGCTAACGGCACGTCTTGCGTCTCTACTCAAAACAATCAAATAGTTTTTACTTTTTAAAGAAAACAAGGAAATATTCTACAATGAAAGGTTTGAATCTATTTGCGTTAGTGTTTGCTTTCTCAGTTTTCTCCTTTGCCGACGAAGCCCCGACTGGCGCCCCGGTCTCTCCGACGTCCGACGAATCGGCGGCTCTCGCCGCTCTCAAGGGAAGGCTCTCCGGAAAGATTGTCTGGTCGAGTTCCCGCAGCCATTCCACGCATGATCTGTGGCTGATGAACGCCGACGGCAGCGAACCGAAACAGCTCACCAGCTCACAAAACGTCGATTGGTTTCCGCGCTTTTCTCCCGACGGAAAGTCCGTCGTCTTCACGCGTTCGAAGGGCGGCTGGACCCCGGAAAACGATGCCAACTATCCTGAAAAGTGGGATCTCTGGATGGTCGATGTAAACGGCGAAAACGAAAGGAAGGTGGCGGACAACGCAACCTGGGGAACTTTCCGCCCGGATGGAAAATCCATCGTGTTTTCCCGCGGCGCGAACGTCTATCGGAAAAGTCTTGAAAGCGGTGAGGAAACGCTTGTCCTCGACGGCAAGAAGGCTTTCGGCGAAGACGGTGTCATCCTGCAGGAGCCGAACATGTCGCCCGACGGAAAGTATCTCGCGATAACACTCCGAGGCTCCCTGCGCGAAACGGGTGTCTATGATTTGCAGAACAAAAAATGGAACAAGTCCGGCGACGGCTGCCAGATAGACTTTACCGCAGACGGCAAGCGCATCTACCGCGTCAATCCCACGGGCAACGGCGGAACTGCCGCTCCTAGCGAAATTCTTTGGTTCACGATCAAGGACGGCGTGCAGCAGGAAAAAATCGGATTTTTCGGCATCCCAAAAGCGGCGAAACTCATGGACCTTCCGGGCAGGCGTTCGCACGAATATTTCCCGCGCATTTCCACAGATGGCAAGTGGCTTGTCTGGGGAGCGACGGCAAAAGGCCACGACCACGACATCTACGACTACGAGCTTTACCTGTGGAAAATCGGCACTCCGGCGAAAACCGCAGTCCGCTTGACTTTCCACACGGCGAACGACCGCTGGCCGGACATCTGGCTTGAAAAGTAATGCTCGCTCTTCTGTTTGCCGCTGCGCTCGGAAGCTTTTTCGTCTTGGACTCCGCAGAACATTCTGCGGAACATTTCACGCAAGGGCTTTTCTTTGACGGCGAGGTCCTCTATGAATCCACGGGACTTTATGGAGCTTCGCGCCTTTACCGCTATCCCGCTCCGGGAATGCCTGCGAGCGATTCCGCGGCGTTAGAAGCCCGCTATTTCGGCGAAGGCTCGGTCAAATTCGGGTCGGATATTTTCTGGCTTACTTGGAAAGAAGGCGTCGCCTTTGTTTATGACGCGAAAACGCTCCGGCGAAAAAGTTCCTTTCCGATTCGTACGGAAGGCTGGGGGCTTACTTTGTACCAAAACTCCTTGGTGATGTCCGACGGAAGCGAAACGCTGTATTTCATTTCGCCCGGTGAAAGAAATGTCTTTCGGACGCTCTCCGTGCGGGACGGCGAAACGCCTGTCAAATTCCTGAACGAACTGGAAATGGCGGACGGGATACTTTATGCGAATGTGTGGCAGTCGGATTCCATCGCTGCGATCGATCCGCAGTCGGGAAAGGTTCTCCGCTGGTATGACTTTTCAAGGCTCGCTCGGAATGTTCGCAAGCGCGACGCCCGGGCGGAAGTTCTCAACGGCATTGCTTTCGACGGAAAGTTTTTCTGGATAACCGGAAAATTCTGGCCCGTGATGTATCGGGTCGAATTGAAGTGCGAATAAGGTTTCTAGGGCTTTGTGAGTTGAAAGGAATCAGGTGACAGAAATGAGGAATTCGAAATTAGGAATGCGGAATTGACGTTTTAGCGAACTGTAAGTTGTCAGGAATCAGTTGTTTGAGGGAAGCGGGCGTCAGAGTTTAGTGAATAGTTGCTAGTTATTAGTTGCGAGGACTCAGAAAACAGGATTCAGGAATCAGTGGAGTTAGTTAGGAATTAGGAATGCGGAATTAGGAATGAGGAATTGACGTTTTAACGAACTGTAAGTTGTCAGAAAACAGAAATCAAGAATCAGTAGTTAAACGGGACAAGGACCGTCTATGCGTTAAACTGTCATTATCGGGCTTGACCCGATAATCTCTGAAAAGGGATTCCCGTGTCGGAGCTCGGGAATGACGTGGGAAT
>JBNMGX010000258.1:0-3436 GCA_050872465.1 Hallerella sp. | reverse complement strand
TGTCAAATCATCCTGAAATCGTGCGTGTAAAACGGCGGGGTGGAATGTCTCGGTCTAATCGACGGTAAAGCGGTCCGCTTTCGGGAAGAACCGGGCATCAAGATCCCGCAGATGGGCTGGAACCAGGTGAACTTTCTGAAAAATCATCCACTGTTCGAAGGCATCCCGGACGGAAGCGACTTTTACTTTGTGCACTCCTATCATCCCGATTCGATTTCTGCGGAAAACGCGCTGGCCCGGACGACTTTCGGCTCCCAGAGTTTCGTGTCGGCGATTTGTCGGGAAAACCTCGTCGCAACGCAGTTCCACCTAGAAAAGAGCGGGGATGTCGGGCTTCGCGTCCTGAAAAACTTTAGCACATGGAGCGGCGTATGCTGACAAAGCGTCTGATTATCTGCCTGGATGTCCGGAACCGCAAGGTGACAAAAGGCGTTCGCTTTAAGGGAAATGTCGATGTCGGCGACCCTGTGGAGCTCGGTGCGAAGTATAGCGCGGAAGGCGTCGATGAACTCGTGTTTTACGACATTACGGCTAGCGCGGAAAACCGCCCGTGCGATTTGGAAATGGTGAAGGACATTGCAAAGAATGTCTTCATCCCGTTTTCCGTCGGAGGCGGCATCCGCAGTCTCGACGATATGCATCGGGTCCTTTTGGCCGGTGCGGAAAAGGTCAGCGTGAACAGTCTCGCGGTCCTGCATCCCGAAATCATCGAAGAAGGCGCAAAGGCTTTCGGAAACCAGTGCATCGTTCTAGGAATGGATGCGAAGCGCGTCGGCGTCTCGAAAAAAATTCCTTCGGGCTATGAAATCTACATCAAGGGCGGTCGGGCTGCGACGGGACTTGACGCGGTCGAATGGGCGAAAAAGGCGGAATCGCTCGGCGCCGGGGAAATCTGCCTAAACGCGATGGACACGGACGGCGTACAGAACGGTTACGAGTTGGAGATTACGGACAAGGTCGCTCGATCGGTCGGAATTCCGGTCATCGCTTCGGGCGGCGCGGGAAAGCCTTCCCATATTGTCGAACTTTTTCAAAAGACGGCTGCGGACGCGGCTCTTGTCGCGAGCATAGTGCACTTCGGCACTTACTCAATCGGAGACATCAAGCGGGCGATGGAAAAGTCGAAAATTCCCGTTAGAAAATCGGAGAGCCTATGAACCGTGACATCGCAGAGTCCATTCTGGAAGCGGGAAAGGGCTTCGGAGCGGATTACGTGGAAATCTTTGAAGAGGAAACGCGTTCTTCGACGCTTTCCCTCAAGGACAGTTCGATTGAAACGGCTTCTGCCGGGACGGAATTCGGCATCGGTGTACGGCTTTTGTTCGGCTCGGAAGTCCTTTACGCCTTTACGAGCGATGAAAGCAAGGACGCCCTTTTGGATATGGTGAAAACGCTCGCTTTCGGGCGGGGAGGTTCCGCTGCGCAGAAGGTTCTGGAATTCAACCCGAATCCTCGACGTTTTGGAAACAGCTACCCGGATTTCAAGGATCCGGGACTCTTGGGAAACGCTTACAAGCTGGATTTTTTGCACGATGCGGACAGGAGCGCTAGGCGGGTTTCCGAAAAGATTTGCCAGGTCGCGGTCAGCATTTCCGATTCGCTTTCGCATATAAACATCATCAGCTCAAGCGGCGTAAACGTGAGCGACTTCCGCGTACATACACGGCTCGGCATCAACGTGACCGCGGGCGAGGGAAAGGAAAAAATTGTTTCGCGGGAGGCTCCCGGTGCGCTTGCCGGCTACGAATCGCTTGAAAAATTCAACGCGGCGCATTTGGCCGAGATGGCTGCCGAGCGGTCGCTCCGAATGCTTGGCGCGGGACATATCGCAGGAGGCGTGATGCCTGTCGTGATGGGGCCCGGATTCGGAGGTGTCATTTTTCACGAGGCGGTCGGGCATCCGCTAGAAACCGAAGCCATCCGCCATAACGCAAGTCCCTTTGTCGGAAAGCTCGGAGAAGTCGTGGCGAAACCGTGCCTCACGGCAATCGATGACGGAACGATTCCCGGTTCCTGGGGAAGCGTCGCGGTCGATGACGAAGGGATGCCGTCGAAGCGGACCGTTTTAATCGAAAACGGCGTTCTCAAAAGCTACATGTCGGATATGGTCGGGGCGATGGAAGTTGGCGTCGAACGGACGGGCAGCGGAAGGCGCGAATCTTACAAATACGCTCCGGTCAGCCGGATGCGCAATACCTTTATCGCTCCGGGAAAGGATTCCTTCGATTCGATGATTTGCAGCGTGGAGCACGGTCTCTACGCATCCAAGATGGCGGGCGGTTCCGTGAACCCGGCAACGGGGGAGTTCAACTTCGCTGTCGAAGAGGGCTACGAAATCGAACATGGAAAAATCGGAAGGCCTGTGCGCGGAGCGACTCTCATCGGAAAGGGCGACCAGATTCTCCGGGAAATCTCGATGGTCGGAGAAGACTTCTCGCTTGCAGCAGGGGTTTGCGGTGCCGCTTCCGGGTATGTTCCGGTGACGGTCGGGCAGCCGACGATCAAGGTAGATTCCATTCTGGTCGGAGGACGGTAGCCTGTGCGTCTGGGCGTTCTTTGCGTTTTGCTCTGGGCGGCTTTTCTTTCGGCTTTTGATATCGTCGAAGATTCCAAGTCGCGCTTTGTCTTCCGGGATGGTGTCTCCGATATTTCGCCGGCCTCTTGCGAAGATGGGGATTTTCGGCTTCTCCCGGAAAACGCCTTTTACAAGGAAAATTCCAGAACGCCCTATCGCATATATCGCGTGGCTGTCCCGGCAAATGCGAAGCCTTCCGTCCAGGTCAAGGATTCCCTCTCGTCAAAATTTCCCGTGCGCTGGTGCGCTGCGGATACGCTGGAAAACGCTTCCGTGGAGGTTTCCACGCCGAAGCTCTGGGACGGCGCCTGGGTGGTCGATATTTTAGTGCCGCTCGTCCGCGGATCGGGTTCGTCGGTTCTTGTTCGGGAAAAATTCCAGGTTACGGTAACCTTTTCAGGCAAGTCGGAAAATATCCGTCCCGGAAACCGCCTGCTTGCGAATGTCCGAAACTCCCAGGGAGCCGCTTCGTTCGGAACGAAAACTCAGAAGTCCAGAGCGCTTCGCAAAAGCGCGGCTTCGACGGCGGCAAACGTAAATTGGCTTGCGCGTTTTCTGGTAGGCGACAGGGAAAACGGAAACACGTCGGAAGACGGACTTTATGCAGTGACGTATCGGCAGATCTATGCGGCGTGTCGGGAAGTTGCGCGGGCGTCGGATTGCGAGGGAATTCCGATAGAAAAGCTCAGGCTGTACGGTGCCCCCCAGGATACGATGACCGATGTCATCTGGAGTTCCTCGGACATTCTGCCGTATCGGCTTTTTGAAATTCCCATCGAGATTCGGGACCACAGCCCGAATTCCTTGACTGCGGACGGAACATTCGATGACGGCGACACGACTTTTTTTGCGGGCTACGGG
>JBNMGX010000257.1:0-3442 GCA_050872465.1 Hallerella sp. | reverse complement strand
TTTTTTTGCGCAAATATAGAACTGTTTGAAGGATTCTTCAATATTATTTGGGGATAGGCTCTTAGTGACCAGTAGTCAGCGGTCAGTGGGCAGAACCGTGGACGTCAAATTTCTGAGATACAAGAATATAGACGTCTACAAATCTAAGTACTAAGCTCTAAGTCCTGACTACAGTCCACTAATTCCTGACGACTTACAGTTCGCTAAACAGTCAATTCCGCATTCCGCATTCCGCATTCCGCATTCCTAATTCCTGACACCTGTCTCCTGATTCCTGGCTTCTGATTTCTTTCCGTTCCAAGATCCAGATTCCTACTTCGCAATCAAAACTTTTCACAATTCCTGGTGTACAAATTCCCGCGAGAAGCGTTTAATCATTCGGGCTGGGAAAATCCTCCCCGCCCGAACCGCGGGAACTCCCTGCAAAGGAAATCTCAGGAATGGAAAATACGAATGCGGGCAAAAGGCCCCCGCTTGACCCTTACGAAAAATTCCGCGGCGCGGGCGTCTATGCGGACCTACTGCTCGATGTCACCTTCAAGAAGGCTTTCAACCCCGACTCGCCCAATAAAATATGCCTTATCGAGCTTTTGAACGCGGTGCTCGAAGGCGAGATCGAAAGCCCCGTCACGGACGTAAAGTCCCGCGACAAGGAGATCCGGAACGGATCAAACGAGAACAGAACATCGATTTTTGACCTCTACTGCATCGACCAGCTCCGTCGTCGGTTCGTCGTCGAAGTGCAAATAGCGAGGCAGACGAACATCCTGAAGCGGGCGGCCTTTTACACGGCCCAGGCGATCGTCGCCCAGGGGGCGCGGGGAAAGAATTTCGGCTACGACTTTGACCCGGTCGTCACCGTCGTCTTCATGGACTTCAACGCCTTCGATGGAGACGCCTACGTCCGTCACCTGAGGCTTCGCGACTCCGCTGAGTCGAAGGTCCCGCTCCTCTTCCACTATACTTTTGTCGAGCTTCCCAAGTTCAGAAAGACGCTCGGCGAACTTTCCTCGACGCTCGACCGCGGCCTCTTTGCGCTGAAGAACATCCAAAGACTTCGCGAAATGCCTGAGTCCTATATGGGCACGCCCTTCGAGCTCTTGTTTTCGGAATCGAAATTATCTAGATTGACGAAAGAGGAACAAAAGATGATTGACATGGAACAGATGAGGAAGTGGGACGAATATGCGATCCGCAGCTACGCCATCAAATCCGGTCGCGAGGAAGGCCGAGCCGAAGGTCGGGCTGAAGGTCGGAAGGAAGGTGAAAGGGATTCCGCTTTCAAGATCGCCAGAAATCTGCTTGCCCAGGGATTCCCGTTAACGGCAATTGCGTCGGCAACCGGGCTTTCCATCGAAAAGCTTCAAAAGTTGAGATGACTTTCCATTGCCAAAATCAAAAACGCCCAAGGTTCGCCCCGAGCGTTTTGTCTAGTTATCCCGATGACTTTTCGTAGCTTACAGCTTATCCCTAAACAGCATTGAAAGTCATGAACAAATCTGTAACATTTTGGAAAAAAAAGCGTGGCTCCGTGACGACAAAGAAACACCCCGCCCCCGGGAAACCGTTGGACGAATTCTGGAACATCGAAAGAACCGCTCATCCATAAGCGCTGGCGCAAGGCGACAGGTATTCGCGTGCAAATTGCAACAAAGGATCCAAGGCGGGATGTCCAAGGCACTCGCGAAAGCTTTTCCTGAAGCTCCGTCCGAGATATGTCCGGTAAGGGAGGATGAATGCGCCGAGAAACGGGAACCCGCATGTGGCAGGCTGCAAATAGATTTTTTGGGGATGAAGTCTCAAGCGAAGACGTTCCAGCTTCGCCCGAGGGCTGGGAGGAGGGAATGGCCTGCGCCCGCCTTTGGCAGGCAACAGGCCGGAATCTCGCAACTTATGTCGCTGGGTCCTAGGAGTCCTTGACACAACGGACAGACGCCATATAACATGCGGAGTTGAAATAGTCGAAGCCCAAGTCCATGCGGTTGTAGAACAGACTCCTGTAGCTATCACTGGACCCGATCCAGAAGTACGCCGTATCGCCGAATTGTTGTAATGCGCCGCCTTTCAAGCAGAAGCCCGCCGAGAGAGCCCCGAAGCCGACGGCGTCCGATCCATTGCCGCCATCATAGCAATCATCATTCCATCCTTTTTTCGCTTTCAGCGCATAGCCCACGAAATCCTTATCGCCGCGGAAAAGGGTTTCCGCCACGAACGTTTCCAGCTCATCCCACTCCTCCCGGCTCGGTATGTGCCAGCCATCGGGGCGAGCTTCCTTCGCCGCCTTCCACGTGTAGAGCCGACCGTACTTTTTGTTGTTTTCCGTGTCGTCATCGACGCAGCAGCTGTCAACAAACTCGTAGTTCAGGTTCTCCGCCATCCAGATCTGCGAGCCTATCTTGACCGTTTTGTATGTCTGGCCGTCGCGGGGGTCCGTGAACGTCCCCATGTCATCGGTGTTTTGTTTTACATCAGCCATTTGATTTTATCCTTTTTTGTTTTTATCGAGCCGCGAGAATTCCTCAATTTATCCGTCCTTGGTTGATATGGGATTTCCCTATTTTCCATAACGAATTCTATTTTGAGACCTTGCGAATCTCTTACTTAAAACAATAAGAAAAAAAAAACTTTGTCAATAGATTTCATTTGCCCTAAAAAAATTTCCAAAACCCTTCCCGGCAAAGTCCGCTTTCCAAAAATCTTTTCCGCGAAAATTTCTATCTTTGGAAAAAAATTTCATGTCTGGAATCAAAGGAACGCGAATGAACTCTATCGTGAGCCTGAACGGCGACTGGGATATTCTGTTCGACACAGAAGACACGGGCATCATCAACCGCTGGTATGCGACGTATCCGGGCGGCACGCAGAAAATCCAGGTGCCGAGCGTCTGGGAAAAGTTTTTCGACAAGATGTCGCTTTCGCAGGACGCCGCCTACTATTTCAAGCACTTCACCGTCGATGAAAAGCAGATTACGAAGCGCATCTTTCTCCGCTTCGAGCGCATTTCCATGCACGCCATCTTCTGGCTGAACGGCAAGTATCTCGGTTCGCACTTCGGCGCCTATACGCCATGCGTTCTCGACCTGTCCAAGGCCATCAAGCCGGGTGAAGATAACGTTCTCTGCGTGCGCGTTGCGAATATGGGTTCCGTGAACAGCCGGATAGACCTCGGGCGCGAAAGCAAGGAAGGCGCCGACGACCGCTTCGTGCGTCCATCCGAAATGCCGGTCGGGCTGCCGTGGTCGGAATATCCGTTCGGCGGAATCTACGGGAACGTCGATCTGGTTCTCGGCGGGGCGGCTTTCATCACGGGCGTACAGCTCGAACCGGACATGGACGAGGATCGCGTTGCTGTCGATGTTTCGTTCAACAACCCGCGCGGCTTCTCGACAAGGCTCCGCATCCTCATGAAGAATCCCCAGGGCCTCGTGAGCGAGATGGTGAA
>JBNMGX010000256.1:0-3461 GCA_050872465.1 Hallerella sp. | reverse complement strand
TAGGTACACGGCAATCGCGCTCATGCCAGAGCCTGCAACGCCGACAAAAAAGAAAGACTGGTCTTGAGATAGCATAGCGATATTATAGAAAAGGCGCGGAAAAGAAAAAGTAGGAGTCAAAAATTTGCGTCAAAATTCAAACAGCCTATCCGGAAAATCCCTGGAGTGGCGAAGTTTCAAAATTTCCGTTACAATAGTGGTTTCGATGCCTTGCACAGAAACTCGGATGGTCATCGTCTTCAGGTTGTTTTCCGCGTCGTAGGAAAATTCCGTCGATGTCGATTTTTCCAAGTCTTCCGCTTCCATTTTGTCGATGCGTTTCTTTTTTGAATCGTAGTAAAGCGTTCCTTTCTCTCCTTTGATCGAATAGAGAGTTCCCGAAACAAGTCTCGGTTCGGACCATTCTCCCGAATCCAGCGGGTTAAAGTTCGCATAGGACATCATCGGAAAGGGCTCCCCGTTATAGGGGAGAACCTGATATTTCCGAGAATCCAAATCGATTGATTTCATTCGGTTCCCGTTGATAATCGTCCGCTGGTTCATCATGGGCATTTTGACTTCCGCATAGATTTTCGATGGGCCTTTCCGCACAAGATACATGGTCATTCCCTGGGAACTCGACATCGCCGCAGAAGAAACCGTTGTTCTGATTCCGATTTCAACGGAATCGGACATCATCATGCTTTTCCGTAAATCAGCTCGCACATTTTCCAAAGTTAACGCTTGAACAATCGAAATAGACAAAGCGATCGACCATAAAATTTTTCGCATCCTCAGTCCTTTATACAGCGGATGGGAAAATAGGCCGATGCAGTTTCTTGCACATATACATCGCGAAATCCAAAATCCAAATAATAAACCGTCGGCCCCCCCGCTATAGTAAGCGAAGCCCCTACGGTCTGCGTCCACCAAACTAGACCTCTATTAGAATATGCAATATTACGACTAGATCCCTCGTTGTACGCCACACCTCCTTGAGAATAGGGAGAAACAAGCAAACACTTGTCCTCTTGTACATTCTCACGTCCTCCTGTTTTTTTTATAAGAATCTCCCATTCAGAAAGAGTTGGAATATGCCAATTTTCAGGGCAAGCTCCATTGACTACATAATTATTTAAAAAACCATAAGTACTGTCAGATACACCTTTCTCGTTCACTCCATATTGTATGGCATACAACCTACCAAATTTTTCACAGTTTTCTTCCAATCCTTCAAAACATACACTTTTTTCCATCTGAAATTTAAGATTATCATTCATCCAAACTTGTTCGCCTACTGTAATATAGGCATACTCTCGTCCATCGCGCTCATCGATAAATGTTCCGCGGTTAGGCATCCCATAAATGTTTGTCCCCGATACAGGACAAACCGTCGCCGCATCAAAGCTGTCGGCATCCGTAGCGCAAGCGTTCAACGCAAGCAATAAAAAGCCAATTCCAACGATAGCGCCTACCGCCTTACAATCCCGGAATAACTTAAGCTCTGTTGTTTTCATGGTGAACTCCTTATCTGAAAAGTTTCCAAGAAAGTATCTCGCTTCCTCGACGAAGAACAAGATAACTCCCCGGCGTGAATGTGTAGTTTTCTAGAGAAACGGAATGTTCGCCTTCGCCCCATACCCCGCTAAACAGGAGAACAAGAGGCATTCCGACGGCATTCACCGTTTCAAGCGTATAAGTCCCCTTTTGGGAAACATTTACATAGACGACGTCCCCTTCGATATCGATCAAATCTTCATAAACATCTCGCGTCTGAAAATCATCGCTAAATCTAGGCTGGGGAACTTTCCCCCATAACAAGTTGCCTTTCAAATCGAGTACAAGCGCAGAATCAGCCACAGACAAATCATTGTCTCCAAGACCGTAATGTGACGGATCGTCAGACGCATCAAATTCAGCGACCCATCCGGGATAGTGAATTTCAAAACTTACGCCATTTCCAAAATCGGATTTTTCGCCAGGATTAAGAATCGTATTTGAATAAAGGAATGACACATAATAAAGGTTACCACCGGCTGCAATCCTACGCCCTTTAGCAAACGGGCTGCTATAAACATCTAATTCTTGTTCCCCAGAATCATCCCGATAGTAGTAACGAATTTCAAAGCCATCTATGGGCGCCTTTCCTGTATTTTCGACGAGCATCGTTACAAGACTGGACTGATTAGACCCCAATTTTGAATCCTTTGCAAGAACTCGAGCGCTTTTTCGTTTTTGATCCATCGGGCCATTTGCATCATAACAGCTCCAATTATTTAAAAGAAAACCGTCCGCGTCAAGCAATGCAATGCCTTTTGCCTCCACATAAGTATTTTTCGCTTCTTCCGCATAGCTCGGATCATCGTCCGTATTCCACGGGAAATAATAATCAACTCGGTGCAAGCCTATTTGAGGGCCATTTCCAAAATAAGGCGTTCCATAAGCCGGTATCGACTCAGTCAATTCCAGTTCTCCATAAAAAGAACCTCCAGCATCGGGAACAACAGACATCGGTGCACTCGGATAGAAAGAAGTCGCCTGTACATTCGCCCCCTCGCCATGGTAATAATACCGAATCCGAGTACCGGAGAAAGCTGAATCAGTTAGATTTTTCAATTGAAACTTCGGTCTAATCCAGGAAACATCGCCTTGATTTTCATAATGCATCTGCACCAAAACACGCGCATCAGAATTTTTCCATTCCTGCTCCCCATAGTTTATTATCTCAGCCGAAAGATTTTTCGTTTCATCAACAAGAGCAAGGGCTGCAATTCCAAGGTTCCCTATCGGACGAATGGCGATACGATTCTCTCCGGCAACAAGTCCTAGAGTTAAATCATCCACACGAACACTCTTCCAAAGCCCAGTCGATTCAACCGTATAGATTCCCCGAGAAACTCCATTTACAAAAACTTCTACTTCAGATACTTCCGAAGCATAATTCAAGGACAACAAGTAGAGTTTATAACGTCCAGCCTTGGCTCTAACATTCCATGTCATTTTATCCACATCAATAGCAGTCCTTTGACGAAGATAAGCCATTCCTGCCACGCCACAGGACTGATCGACCGCAAGATTTCCTCGTTCTAATGTTACAGCACGAACAGCAAGAACATCTCCCGAAGCCAAATCCAAGCCATCTCGATATAAATCGGAGACTTGCGAAGAAGTAAGTACAGACCGATAGATTCTTACATCGGACACCTCTCCGACAATTGACTTGGAATTTCCAATTCTACCTAGCAATGGTTTCCCACCATCTCCAAAAACTAAATGCGATGACAAAACCTGATTTTCTACAAAAGAACCATTCTTGTAAAAACAAATCCGATTTTGATCAATAGTCAAAACAATGTGGTTTCTTATGTTTCGTTCCGCTTTTGTATGGAAAGTTATTCTTTCCGATGTAGTTTCCAAGTAATAATGCCCAACAGAATCTACACCAATCCTCCACGCATCATCACCCTGCCAACCCAATACGG
>JBNMGX010000255.1:0-3469 GCA_050872465.1 Hallerella sp. | reverse complement strand
GGCCGCAGGGCTGAAGGTCGTGGATCCGACTGGCATCGAGACGGAACAGGACTTCATCGTGATTGTCCAGGATTCCGACGGGAACGTCCCGGAAATCCGCGTCACGGTCGATGGCAAGGCGAACGGCAACCCGAACGCCTGGGTTCCCGCCGGGACGACCTCGCTCACCCTCGAAGCTATTCTCGAACCGGAAAAGACCTACTACGTGGGCCAGGTCCGCACGAAGGAGGCTCTCGCTTACGACGACTACCGCTTCGACGACCTGCCCGGCTCGGACAACGAGGCGGTCTCGACCGAGGGCGCGGTGACCGTGAAGATGAGCCAGTACGGCGACGGTCGCGACCTTTCGAAGCTCGTGCGCCTCGACCTGCCTTTCGCGGCGGGAATCCCGGACGCGCGCTTCTCCGTGACGACCTACATCGTCAAGAACTAGGTTTCCTTCGCACCAAGCGGGCCTCCCGGGACTTCCCGGGGGGCTTTTTCGCTTGCGCTTTCCGGGTTCCCGGTATATATTTCTTTCGAGGATACCTGTATGCTAGGCCGAGCCATAGTTTTTTTTATGAAGGGATACCGCTGCGGACGGGGGGTGGCCGTGTTCCTGCTGGTAGGGCTGGCTGTCGATATCGCGCTCGCCATTGCCGCCGTCTTCCTGTTCGGACGACTGTTCGTGCTTTGGTAGCCCTCGCCATGTAAACTTGTACGAGGTTTACACATGCCAATTTCGATAAACCAGCTAGTGAAGGAGGCCTGCGAGCTGACGAGCCTCGTCGCTCCGGGCGAATCCGTGGACGGCAACATGGCGACATCCGCTGTCGCCCAGCTGAACCGCGCGATTTCCGTCCTCAATTCGCAGGACTACATCGCCGGGGCGGTCCGCACGGCGGACGTGTCGGGGAGCGAGATGTTTTTCCGCTTCCCGTTTCCGGGCGAGGTTGTTCCGGGAAACGCCGTCGCCGAGGAACCGCCGGAAAAGGTCTCCGGCGTCTCGCGCAGGGTGGGCGACAGGTTCATCAGGCTTGCCGCTTCCGATCCCGTCGCCGTCCGTTCCGGGTCGAGACGGTCGCTCGCCTCGTCGTTCTGCTACGACGTCTATCCGGAGCGTGTTTCCGTTTCCGGGAAGGATTCCGTCCGCATGGTGGGGCGGATAACGCTCGACGGGCGCGCCCCGCAGGGATGCCGGGTGTTCTACAACTCGAAGATTCCGCAATACAGGCTTTCCGATACCTGCTACCTTTCCGACATCTACCGCGACATGCTGGTGAACGCGCTGTGCGTGGGTCTCTGCGACCTCTACAAGCTCGTATCCTACAGGCCGCTCTTCGAGGAGCGCCTCGCCGAGGCGAAGCGGCTAGTAAAGCGCGACAGGATTGCCGGGCGGATGCTGCGGTTTTCGGACCGTATCGGGGACTACCGCGATCCGTATTTCGCCGGGCTTTCCGGGGAGGGCTTCTGATGGGACAGGCGAAGGCCCTGCAGGGGATCGTCGGGAAGACGAGGCTCGGGAAGTATCCGGCGGTCCAGGGGTCGGACTGGTCGCTCAACATGTTCCCGGAGGATAACGACGGCAACGCCTACATGGCGAGCGTTCCGGGACTGAGGTTCCTTTCGGAAATCTTCAAGGGCAGGAAATGCCGGGGGACGTACGTATCGACCCGCGGGCTTTCTTCGAGGGACAGCGACGAGGACCTTTTCGCATGCATGGGCGGCGCCGTGTTCCGCGTCGATGCGGACGGTTCCTCGGCGTCCATCGGGAGCGTTTCCCAGGCGGTGGAGCGTGTCTGCTTCGCGGAGACCGGGGGCGAGCGTCCCCTCCTGCTTGTCGCCGACGGGTCGGCCCTCCGCTACTACGACCTCGTGAACGGGGGGACTCTGCACGTCCTCCAGCTGCCGGAGCGGCTCGACGGTTCGGGGCTTGTGACGCCTTCGCACGTGGCGGTCGTCGCCGGGTCCATCGTCATCAACGACACGGGGTCGGGATACGTCTATTACTCCGTCCCCTATCCGCTTTCGCAGGAAACGCGCACTCTGTTCAGGATGGGCGACGACGGACAACCGGTTTACAAGGACGACGGGCTTACTGTAGAGACTTACGAGGAGGATTCCGCGCTCTGCGTGTTCGAGGATTCCTACGGGGTGGTCCAGTATTTCAACGGGGAAAGCTCGAGCGACCGCGTGAACGCCGTCTATGCTGTGGGAAGCGCTCTCTACCTTTTCGGCCCGAAGAGCGTGGAAACGTGGCAGCGCGGATCTTCCGAATACCAGACGTGGGTGAGGACATCCTACACGATAAACGCGGCAAACGGGCTTGACGCTCCGTACTCGCTCGCCTCGGTTTCCGAGCGCGTCTTCTACGTCGGTTCGGGCGAATCCTACGGCAAGGCGGTGATGTCGGTTTCCGGGACTGCGTTCGAGAAGGTCTCCCCGCCGTGGCTCGACGCGAAGCTCCGGGGCGAAAGTACGGAATCCGCCCGGGGCTTCTGCTACTCGGTCGATGGGCACGTCTTCTACGTGCTGCAGTTAGGCGCGCTGGGCGAGACGTGGGTCTATGACGCTTCGGGCGGTTCGTGGCACGAGCGTTCGTCGCGGGACAGGGTCTCCGGGATGCGGAAGGCGTGGCGGGTCGGGGGCGTCGCCTGGAAGGGCGGGAAGTTCTACGCGTTCACCGACGACGGCGGGATGTACGACTTTTCCGGGGGATACTTCTACGAGGACTTTTCCGCGTCGGAGCGTCTCCCGATGGTGCGCGTCCGGCAGGGACCCGTCATCGTGGACGGCTTCCGTCCGTTCGTGTTCGAGGAGCTGGCGGTGGAGTGCAACGTCGGCGCGTGGGACGACTATTCCCTTTCCCCGAAGCTCCTGCTCGAGGTGTCGATGGACGGCGGCGAGACTTTCGGGAACGTTCGGAGTGCGACGCTCGGAAGGACGGGCGACTATTCGCACCGGGTCCGCTTCCACGGGCTGGGATACTGCCGTCTCGCGGTGGCGAGGCTCACCTATTCGCACCCGACGGATTTCGTCATCTCGGCGGCGGAGGCGCGCGCGGAATCGACGGGGGCGCTTGTATGAGGAGCGGGAACATCAACGCGACAAGCCCGAGGGAGGACGTGTGGGGGACGCTGACGGGCGCATGGGACGAGTACGACCATCCGAGCGGATGGCATGTCGTCGTCACCCCGTTCTTCACGGCGATTTCCGGGACTTTCTCCGCGGAAATCCACGAGCTCCCTTTCCGGTTTTCGGGCAACGTGCAGCTGTCGCTCTCTTTCGGCGACGGCGGAGGCTCGGTCATGACCGTGAAGGCGAGGCAGCAGGCGGTGAGCTTCGACCGGGCGTGCATGGCGCAGGCGGTCGTCTTCGGGGACGCGACAAGGGCAGTCCCCGTGTAAACTTGGGAAAAAGGAAAACGGAATGTCACTGGAATCGACAATCAAGAACGCGAACAGCAAGGATTCGACGCTCGGGAAGATAG
>JBNMGX010000254.1:0-3474 GCA_050872465.1 Hallerella sp. | reverse complement strand
GGCGGACAAGCACGGGAATGACATTGTAGCGGGCCGGAAAAAGATCTCATCCCGTGTCCCGCTCAACCGTCCCGTATCCCTAGTCCCGCTTTCCGAAAAGCTTAGACGTCCGCGGACTATTCCCTAATCCCTGTTCCCTGATCCCTAAACCTAGACATCCGCGGTTCTAATTTCTAGCCCCTAAAATTTCGCCCGTCAAAAGCCGAACCTGGATTTCCGCCTTGGCCGCCGCAACTTTTGCCGAAAGAAGCGTTTCCCGTGCGCTGCGCCACTGGTTCTGCGTTTCGCGGAATTCAAAGTTCGTGATGCGGCCTTCCTTGAGGCGTTCCCGTCCGAGTTCGAGCATTTCGAGGGCGAGCGAATCGTTTCCCTCGGCGACGCCTAGGGATTCCAACGCCCGGAGATGCGCATCGACGGCGTTCGCCACGCGGATTTCCACATTCAAGCGGACTTTTTCCGCCTGGAGTTGCGCAGTCCGTTCCGCTATTTTCGCCGTTTCCATTTTCGCATCGTCCGCAAGCCCGTTGAAAAGATTCCACGAAAGCGCCGCTCCGACCCGAAAATACTCCCGGTTCGATTTTTCGGGATTTCCTTTCTCGGACGCGCTCGTTGTCGCATTCAGGGAACCATGCAAATCGAGTTTCGGGTAAAGCGATGAATTTGCCGTTTTCCGGCTCACCTGGGCATAATTCAAGGAAGCCTTTGCCGAAAAAAGTTCCGCGTTGCTTTCAAAGGCGTGTCGTTTCGCGGTTTCTAAGCCTTCCGGAGTTTTCCAATACGGTTCCCGGTCGATTTCAAAAGAGTCCTGAATGTCTGAACTTTCCTGGATGATTCCGCCGCCCAAAAGCTCGTCCAACGTCCGGATTGATGCGTCAAGTTCCGAGCGAAGCGAAAGATTTTTTGCGCTGTCGGCGGCAAAATCCATCTGCGCGGAAATATAATCGAGCCTGGTCGCATTCCCCGTTTCAAAGCGGTTCCTGTAAAGTTCCCGCCGAGCATGGGAAACGGAAAGGTTCGAATCGGAAAGTTCGAGCGAAACCTTTGCCATCACGGCGCCCAGATACGAAGCTAACACATTTGACGCAACCGTCTCCCGAACGGCCCTGAGTTCCGCCTTGGAACTTTCGACAAAAGCCCTGCTCGCCCGAAGATTCGAGATGTCGCCGAAACCGTTAAAAACGGTATAATTGACCGCCAGCTGGAACGCGTCGCTATGCCCCAGGTCGCCATCGATATCCGTCTTCACGCCGGACTGCGAACGGGAATATTTATCGCCATACGTGTAGTAACGCGAAAGCGAAAGATCCACCGTAGGAAGCATTCCCTTGCGGGAACTTTTCACGCTAGCCTCGGCGCTTTTGACGCTTTCCTCGGAAAGAAGCGCAGAAGGATTCTTCTCTAGCGCAATGCGGACAGCCTCGTCGGGAGAAAGCGCACTAGCCGGCTGCGGAAAGAGGAACGCGCCCAGAGCGAACAGCGCTAGTCCGGCGGAAACGGGACGGGTCGCACCCGGAAAAATTTTCTCTTCCGGATCGAGGGAAATCCGCTTCGCGGGCTTTCCGGCAAAGAAGGAATATGCCGCGGGAACGACAAAGAGCGTGAGGAACGTGGCAAACGAAAGCCCGCATACGATGGTGATTCCCATCGCGACACGGCTCGGAGTCCCGGTGAGAATCAGAGGAACCGCGCCGAGAACCGTCGAGAAGCTCGTCATGAGAATCGGGCGGAAACGCAAGCGGGCAGCCTTCTTCGCCGCGGCGAGGCGCGAGCAGCCGGTGCGTTCCGCGACCTGGTTCGCAAATTCCACAATCAGGATTCCGTTCTTCGTCACAAGCCCTATCAGGAGAATCAGCGCGATTTCGCTAAAAATGTTCAAAGTCTGCCCAAAGAGGTAGAGCGAAACGATCGCCCCGGCAATCGAAAGCGGAACCGTAAAGAATGTGACGAACGGCGAGCGAAAACTTTCGAACTGTCCCGCGAGAACGAGGAAGATGCAGGCAAGCGCCAGCAGGAAGACGATGTAAAGCCCCGACGAACTTTCCTCGTATTCTTTCGAAGAGCCGGAGAGTTCCGTCTGGATATTCAGCGAATCGGGAATTATCTTGTTCGCAATCCGACGCATTTCGGCAACGCCGTCGCCCACCGTCATCCCGGGCATGAGGCCTGCGGAAACGGTCGCCGCGCTAAAGCGGTTGTACCGCGGAAGAGAAGGCGATGCGGACTTTTCCCGGTAAGTGATGAAATTCGAAACCGAAAGCATTTCCCCGGAAGAGTTTCGCACGCTGAGTTCTTCCAGCTTTGACGGCGAAGCGCGGTATTCATACGGAACCGCTCCGATGATGTCGTACTGGCGACCGTCCTTGTAAAATTCCCCATAGGTCTGGTCGCCCATCGAAAGCGCGACCGCCTTGGCGATGTCATCAACGGAAACGCCCTGGTCGTGCGCTTTTTCCCGCAAGATTTCCACGTGGAGTTCAGGCTTCGTAAATTTCAGGTTCGAATTGACGACGCTAAA
This sequence comes from Hallerella sp., assembly GCA_050872465.1. GTDB lineage: Bacteria > Fibrobacterota > Fibrobacteria > Fibrobacterales > Fibrobacteraceae > Hallerella. The sequence goes on along the minus strand of JBNMGX010000254.1, from coordinate 959 downwards.
GACCGGGCTGTTTTCCGCTTCGGCAGTGAATTTCGGCAGCAAGTCGCGGAGCGTTTCCAGGTCGCTCGCCTGCAAGACGAACTGAATCGGAAGCCCGCCGCGACTCGTGCTGATGCTCTGCGGTTCAAAGACCATCACGCGCAAATCGGGATAGCTCGCTCCGAGAACCTGCACGGCCCGTGCGATTTCGCTCTGGGAGCGGCGTTTCGCCTTGTCGCTTGTAAGCGTCACCCGGATCATGGCGCTTCCACCGGAACGCGCTCCGGCCTGGATTTCCTCGTATTCCGAAGAATCCATCAGGGCGGTCATCTCTTCCACAAACGCTTCGGTCATCTTTTTTGTCTGCGCAAGCCCTGTCCCTTCCGGCGCGGAAATGTTCACCATGAACATGTTGCTGTCTTCGAGAGGCGCCATTTCGCTCGAAAGATGCGTAAAGCAGTAATAGGCGGCAAAGAGCAGCGCGGCGATAATTACAAAGACAAATCCGCGGACCCGCAAAAAGGCGTTCAAGAGCTTGTCATAGACCCGGTTGAGCCATTCGAAAAAAGGTTCCGTTTTCCGATAAAGCCAGCCTTTCTTCTGCGCCCGCAAAATCTTCGAGCAGAGCATCGGCGAAAGCGTGAGCGCGCAAAACGTCGAAATCACGACCGTTCCTATCATGACAGCCACAAATTCCCGGAAGAGAAGCCCCGTCGTCCCGCCGAGCGCAAGCATCGGAACGAACACCGCCATCAATACGACAGAAGTCGCAATGACCGCAAAGAAAATCTCGTTCGTCCCGGTGACAGCTGCCGCCTGCGGAGACATCCTGCGTTCGATTTTCTGGTAGATGTTTTCCACGATCACGATAGCGTCATCGACAACAAGTCCAATCGCAAGGACCATGGCAAGAAGGGTCAGCACATTGATCGAAAAGACAAAGAGATAAAGCACAAAAAAGCTTCCGACAATCGAAACCG
>JBNMGX010000253.1:0-3486 GCA_050872465.1 Hallerella sp. | reverse complement strand
GCTTTTACGGGCGAAGGAACTAAAGCTTGCCGATGAAACGTTCACCTACGATGAGTTTGAAAAATGGGTCGAAGGTTCGGACGTGATATTGCTCTGCACGCCGATTTCGGGCATCCTTTCGATGCTCGAAAAGCTTTCGAAGTACAAGCCTTCGCATCCGATTCTCGTGTCGGATATCGGCAGCACCAAGGCAGAAATCTGCAAGGCGGGTTCCCGTTTGCAGGAACCGTTCCGCTTTGTCGGCGGGCATCCGATGGCAGGTTCGGAAAAACATTCGTTGGAATACAACGATCCATCCCTTTTTGAAAACGCCTATTGGTTCGTCTGCCCGGAAGCGGGAATCTCGGAAGAATCCTACAGGCCGCTTTCCGAAATCATCGCATTTGTCGGAGCGACTCAAGCCGTCTTTCCACCGGAACATCACGACCAGACTGTCGCCTGGGTCAGCCATATGCCGCAGATGGCAAGTTCGAGCCTCGCCGCAAATATCCCGGAGAGGCTTCTCGAAAACGGTTACCAGCATTTTGCCGGACGGGCGTTCCGCGATATGACGCGGATTGCCGCTTCGAGCTGGGCGATGTGGAAAGACGTGGCGGAAACGAACAAGCCGGAAATTCTCCGGGCGATGGACGAATATATTTCAGGGCTTGTGGCGACTCGCTCGGCGATAGAGAAAATTCCTGCGGACGAAGAAACGCTGCACCGGATTTTTCTGAAAGGCAACGATGGGCGGGCTTCGCTGTTCGCTCCGGGGAAAAATACGGGCAACAGTTTTTTCCAGCTGACCGTCCAGCTCAAGGATGAACCGGGAACTCTGATTTCGGTCTTGGAACCTTTGGCAAAAGCAGGATTGAATGTCCGCGATGTCGAACTGATGAAAGTTCGGGAAAATGTCGCCGGGACGCTTCTTATCGCGTTCAAGACGGAAGCCCAGGCGAATGCGGCGCGGAAGCTTTTGCGCCAGTTGAATTTTGAAGTCACGGAACGCTGATGAGTGAATTTGTACTGAATCCGGACCGGGAACTCGCCGAGGATGTCTTGGTGATGGGGCTTCTCGTAAATGGCCGAACGACTCTGGATGATTTTGTCTTTACGGAGCGTACGCGTGCGCTTGCCGACATACTTTTGGAATTCGGACTTGTCGTTGAAGAAAAAGGTACGACAACGCTTCTTTCGGGAGTTGGATTTTCCTACAAGGTCCCGCCGCTTTTGAAAATTCCGGAAAGCGAAAATGCGATGGCTCTTCTCCTTGCCTTGGCTTCGCGCGACGAGGAAACGCTCTATACGGTTACGGGTTCCGAGCGGATGCTCCAAAAGGCGAAAGCTTTTTTGTCGGATGTCTTTGGAGCGGTCATCGAAAGCGATGAACAAAATGCATCGGGCCGGACGCTTGCTGTACATTTTGCAAAGGTTCTCCCCGTCCTGAAGGAATCGAAGGAAGGCTGCATCCCCTATCTGGCGAAAAACGCGGTTCTTTTGAACGCCCTTGTCTGCGGAAAGAACATCGATTGCGAAGAACGTTTTCCGATACGCGCCGAATTCGTGGAAATGCTCGCCTACTTTGGCGCAAATCTCCAGGTGCAGACGACAGGGGCGCAGGAAATGAGCGAACTTGAACGCCGTATGGCAAAGGCGCGCGGAGTTCGGGCGGAACGCCGGACAAGAACGGTTATCGGCGAAACAAAGATTTTGACAAGTTGCGATTACTTTGTTCCCGGAGATCCGACGGAAGCCTGCGCGCTCGCTGCGTTGGCGGTTCTTTCGCCCGAATTCAAGGGTAAAAAGGTGACATTGAAAAACGTGCTGGTGGCGACAGATCGGGCGGGAGCCTTTTCGGCATTAAAGCGGATGGGCGCTCGCATCGACCAGGGGACTAGGCGTGAACGTTATGGAACAGCCTATGCCGACGTAACGGCGGTCTATGAAAAGAGACTTTCGTCCCGACGCCTCGCCGAAGATATTCTCTGCACCTGTCTCGAAGAGTATCCGTTTATCGCACTTGCCGCATGTACGGCGGAAGGCGAAAGCATCCTTCGGATTCCCGATAGCCTTTCAAAAGAATTGCGGCCTCGCTGCGAATCTCTCGCCAAAAATCTAAAGCAGACCGGAGCCCAGATCGGCGTCTATGAAGAGGGACTTGTCGTTCGCGGAAAGGAGGAACTCGACGCGGGAACATTCGATGCCGAAAGCGATCCTGTTCTGGAATTGATGTTCAATACCCTTTCCCTGTTTTCACACGGAGAAACAGTCGTTGAAAATGAAGGACATGTGGGAAGAGTTTTTCCCGGAATTACAGATAAATTAAAAGAAATGGCGAAATCATGAAGTTTTCGAAAATAGGAATTGTGGGGTTCAAGGGAAAAAGCCCCGAGCTTTTGAAGGCTTTAGAGGAAATTTCCCTGTTTGCCGCAAAACATCGGGATATTTCCTTTTGCGCTGTCGATGTTCTCAAGGATATCGTTCCGCGGGGAATCCGCATTGTGGGCGAGCGTTCGCTTCGCAAATGTTCCCTGCTTATCGCTATCGGTGGCGACGGAACCTTTTTAAGCTCGGCGCGAATCGCCTTGGGCTTGAACATTCCCATTCTGGGCGTCAATGCGGGACGTGTCGGGTTTCTCACCGAAACGCCTGTCGAAAATCTTTCGGATGCGTTGAATGCGCTTCTTGTCGGGGATTTTTCGACGCGCGACCGGATTATGATCGATGCCAAGATTTGTCACGGGAAAAAAGTGATTGCGATGGAAACCGTCTTGAACGAGGTACATGTCCGCGCCCACGCTCCCGATCGAATGGTAAACGTCAATGTCGAATACAACGGTCGTCCGCTGACAGAATACTGGGCGGATTCCCTTTTGGTTTCGACGCCGACGGGTAGCACAGCCTACAATCTTTCTGCCGGAGGTCCCATCATCTATCCTTCGACGCAGGCTTTTGCGATTACACCGGTCGCTCCGAGCAGCCTTTCGGTCCGCTCCCTCATCATTCCTTCGACATCGGTCTGCAAAATCATGTCCGCTGTAAACGCGCCGCTGGATTTGGTTTTTGATGGGCGAATCACGCATGTCCTGGAAGCGGGCGATTCCGTATCCCTTTCAGCGAGCAAGGAAGTCACCACGTTCATCCGGATGAAGAACACGGGATTTGTCAATGCGCTCCGCGGAAAGCTCGGTTGGACTGGGAAACCGAAGCTTGCACAAAAGTGAGAGATTTGTTGATCGTTGTGAGTTGAGAGAAATCAGGAGTTAGGAATCAGTTGTTTGAAAGGAAGCGGGCGTCAGAGTTTAGTGAATAGTTGCTAGTTATTAGTTAATAGTTGAGAGTTGAGGTATCAGGAAACTGAAATCAGTAGGTAAAACGGGACGAGGAACACGGGACACGCTAAACGGGATGAGTGTTGTCAGGGATCAGTTAAGTTAGTTAGAAATTCGGAATTAGGAATGCGGAATTGACAGTTTAGCGAACTGTAAGTCGTCAGGAATCAGTGGT
>JBNMGX010000252.1:0-3497 GCA_050872465.1 Hallerella sp. | reverse complement strand
TCCGGAGTCGATCTGCGACTGTCCGAATTCAATTTAGCAATCAAATCGTGTGAAAGCCGAAGCGCAAACGAAAATAAGGTCCATGCGCTTCACCGGATGCGTCTAGCCATCGCGTTAAACGTCCGCGAAGCCCCCAAGCCGCCCGAAATGTTGAAGTTTCCCGGAAGCCTAGGACACATCCAGCAGTCCAACGAAATGTATCCTCAATTCATCGCAGACGTTCTCGACATTGTAAATGCAAATGGCGGAGATACCCGGGAAGCGGCCCGGGCTTTTGGACTTTCCCCGACAGCTCTTACCAAGATTCTCCATGCGGACAAGGCTGTTCTTTCCAAGGTCCAGGAACTTCGCAAAATCGGAGGAAAGCCGAGCTTAAGAAGGTAGATTAGTCCGCAGACATCTAGGCTTTTGGGAAGTGGTACGAGGAATACGGAAAACGGGACTCGAAATGCGGTGATTCGAAGCGAACTGTTTTCTGTTTACCGTCATTCTTCGGCTGGTTATAATGTCATTCCGATGCCCCTTTATACTGTCGTTCCCCATGTCATTCCCTTGCTTGTCCGCCGCGGCGGACGCAGACAAGGGAATCCCTTTGAGTATGGGGATTACCGGGTCCATGCCCGGTAATGACATCGGGTCAAGTCCAATAATGACTTTTGCGCTCGGCAATGACAGGTCAATGATAGCGAAGCTCCGTCAGGCTTGCCTGTCGACAGACAGGCGAAAAAAGGTCGCTTCGCGACAAAAGCCTAGATGGGCAAGCGTCCAAAGCCTTTCGGCAAAAAGGAAAAGTCCGCTCAGACTCCCTTCTCCCTAATCCCTGACCACTGATCACTAGCCACTACCAACTAATTCCTGTTTCCTGATTTTCTTGACGAGGAGCAGGCCTCTTGAATCATCACACATTGAAAAGGTAATACATGATGTCGCCATCCTGTACGATGTATTCCTTGCCTTCGGTTCGGACGACGCCCGCTTCCTTTGCCGCGTTCCAGGAACCGTATTTGCGGAAGTCGTCAAAGCTGAGCGTTTCGGCGCGGATGAATCCCTTTTCGAAATCCGAGTGGATGACCCCGGCGCATTGCGGAGCCTTTGATCCGGCGGTAAATGTCCAGGCGCGGCATTCCTTTTCGCCGGCGGTAAAGAAGGTGTGCAGGCCGAGTATCCGATAGCCTTCGCGTACGACGGAGTCGAGGCCCGATTCTTTCATGCCGAGTTCCTTGAGAAATTCCGCCTTGTCTGCGGGTTCCATCTTGGAAAGTTCCTCTTCGATTTTTCCGCTGATGACAACGACTGATGCGCCTTGCTTCTTCGCAAATTCTTCAAGCTGTGAAACGTATGGGTTGCCTTTTCCCAAGTCTTCTTCGCGGATGTTCGCGCAATAGAAGAGCGGTTTTGCGGTGAGGAGGGCGAGATCCTGGACGATTGTATCGAGTGCGTCACCGTTCTTTCCGATGAATTCCCTCGCGCTTTTCCCGGCTTCAAGTCCCTTTTTCAGGATTTCGCAGGCTTCGACATTTTCCTTCGCCTTGGCGTTTCCCGTCCGGGCAGCCTTGTTTTCGTTGGCGAAACGTTTTTCGACCGAATCGAGATCTTTCAGGATCAGTTCCGTTTCGATGATGTCGATGTCGCGGACCGGATCGACGGTTCCGAGTACATGCGTGATGTCGTCATCGTCAAAGCAGCGAACCACTTCCATGATGGCGTTGCATTCGCGGATGTGCGTGAGAAACTGGTTGCCGAGACCTTCTCCCTTGCTCGCCCCCTTGACAAGTCCTGCGATATCGACAAATTCCGTGACGGCGGGGACGATGGATTTGGGATGATAGACTTTGACCAGCTCGTTCAGACGATCGTCGGGAACGCTCACCATGCCGACGTTCGGTTCGATTGTACAGAACGGATAGTTGGCGGCTTCTGCGCCTGCGTTGGTGATGGCGTTGAAAATCGTACTTTTGCCGACATTCGGGAGGCCGACGATTCCGCACTTAAGACTCATGCTGAACTCCTTGCTAATCGAGCGCAAATTTAGCATTTTTGGAATATGAAGATTTTAAAAGCCCAGAATGTTGCCGTTTTCCTTTTGCCCTTTGCACTTGTTTCCTGTGCGGGGAACCGGGCTGCGGAAAATTCGGCGGGAGATTCCGCATGTGTGGAATGCGGCGAACGTGGCGAGATGGAACTGGAAATTTTTGATGAAAGAGGCTTTGTCGAGCTGAACCCAAAGCTCTTGGAGCTGGAAAAAAGCTCGGCGACGATCGGAAGCTTTCCCGCTTTGCAGATCGTGGCAGAATGCCCCGACGGAAACAAAATTTGCCACAGTTTTAGCGAAGACGCCGTAGATTTTGACTTGGCGCATTTTGAAGATTCCCTTATCGAAAGGCGTTTTCCGGCAATGCGGCACGAGCAGATGCTGGAAGGTCTGCGGATTCCCGAAGCGGATTCTTCTTGGATAAGGGACGCGCTAAGGAAAATGCTCGGGCAGGAGTTTGCTGACGGGAAAAAACTTTCGGATGTTTCGCCGTGGGAGGCTCGGGCGGATTCCGTCACCGCCTATTCCGTTTTCGATCGCGAGGTCCCCGAACTTCTTCGCGAGGAACTTTTTAAAATTTCCCGCCGTTACAATGTCCGCTACTTGACTTTTCCCGTTACCGTTCAGGTGAAAATTTTGCCGAAGCTTGGAAAGAGCGGAGGTTTTGCATGGAAATCCCTGTGGATCTTGTGGGATGCGCGTCTCGGAAATCCGATGCTTTTAAGCTATCACGAGTTTACGGCAAAGACGAAAAGCCGCATAGCGCCGGAGCGCGGCTGGGCTGCTCCCTTTGCGGAACGCCTTGCGAAGGAACTGTTTCTCGATCCCGGAACCGTGGAAAACCACTAGAAAAAAGTTTTTTCGATATGTGAAATTCTGCCGCTTAGAGCGATAAGTCCCAGCATGTAGAGCATTCCGTCGTAATATCGCCATTTCCCGGTGGGGACCGGGGTGGTCCAGAATGTCGCTAGAAACGGGCGGGCAAGTTCGATGTCTTTTGAATCGGTCAAGTCGAGTGCGCAGGTTGCCGCAGCATTCATCGCGATGAGTCCCGGTGTAATCGGTCGCGCTTCTGTCGGGAAGGCTCTTCCGTCGATGCGGTAATCTGCGAGGTTTGGGCGGTGCGAACGAAAAAAACGCAGAAGTTTGCGGATGGAATCTTGCTCGAAAGTTTTGGCTTTTTCGCGTTCGTTTTCGCAGACGCCCGGAATATCCCAGTTGAAGTCTATCGCCAGGTTCAAGGCGACGCGCCAAGCGTCTCCGCTAAAACATTCGCTTGTCGGAAAAAAGTCGAAGCTTGTCTTTGCCGACGGCAAAACGGTGCAATCGACGTCCGAAAAGGGGCTCGACCCGCTCGCGCCTCTGCGCGACTACCTTGCGTCGCGCAAGCCCGCAAAGCTCGCCACGCTTCCGCGCTTCTTCGGCGGGGCTGTCGGCTATTTCGGCTACGAGTGCGTCAACCTCT